>CAMDJZ010000063.1 GCA_945901265.1 Rickettsia typhi | reverse complement strand
AGGCAAGTGCAAAAAAGGCACCAACAACAAGTTGTGGAGGGCCGTCAAGACCGACAAGACGGTCAGATGGGTGCTCGCCACGGCCGACAAGGCAAAGTCCAAGTCCAAGCCCAAGCCGAAGAAGGCCAAAGCCAAACACGACGAAGCAAAAGATGACAAGCAAGACGACAAAGACGACAAAGACGACCAAGACCAAGACGAGAGCAAAGAAGACCAAGACCAAGACCAAAGCGAGCCTACGAGCGAGCACGACGCAAAGCAAGGTGGCAAGAAAGACGAGTCAAAGAAGGCCGACTCAAAGTCAAAGCATGCGCCCAAAAAAACCGACTCCAAGTCGAAGCACGATTCCAAGAAAGCCGACTCCAAGTCAAAGCACGATTCCAAGAAAGCCGACTCCAAGTCGAAGCACGCAACCAAGAAGGCAACACCAAGCAAAACGACGACGCCCAAGGTTGGGCCAACCAAGCGCAAGGCGCAAGACGCGCACGCCAAGCCGGCCAAAAAGGCAAAGTAGAGCAGCGCTTGTTGTATAACGCATAATATTATTTTTAGTGTCATGAAAGAAACGCAAGAAGACGTTTGGCCAATTAAAAAGTCATGTCAGCCCAAGCCCAGGTCGCACCAAGTGTTGTTACCCCGCTTGTTGCTCCAAGCGCAACTATTACGTACAGTTGGGGGCGCGTCGCAAAACAACGACGTGTGTTAAAGGTTGCGTTGTTCGTAGCAGCAATCGTCATTATCGGAATCGTGCTTTTGACAGGTTTTGTGCTCTACCCAAAGTGCAACTTGACGCAAGTGCACGGGTTTTTTACATGCAACTGCCCTGTCAACGCAATCTACAACCCTGCGACCACGGAGTGCGTGTGTGCAAACACGGGAGGAGGCCAAGTATCGGCATGTGACAGCGACGCTGTGCGGTTTATCTACGCGCAAGAGCCATCCATCGAGTTTCTATAATATTTTTATTGTAATGCAAATACAGTAAGTTTTGTTCAAGACTAAACTTTTGCTACGACGACTCATCGGTTTGTGCCACATGTAGTTTATGAGTGGTTTGGATTTATTCTTTATTGCTCTTTGGAGGTCATTATTTAAGTTACGTTTGCTGTCTTGAAAAAGCCGATTCAGTATATTTTAGTTGGTAGGTCAGTATTATTTGGCTCACACTTATGTGTGTCATAGCACGCTTTCGTGCAAAACTCGTGCGTTTTGTTCGGTACACTCTTTTTTTATTGTGACAACACGTTCATACCCGAGTATGTGTATTGATTACAATGGCTCAGCGTGGTGATGCTTAACAGTGCGCACCACAAGCTTTTGGTGCACACTCAGCATTAACCTCGAAAAGTTGCCACCCGTTGTTATAAGCTGTGTTGCCGACACTCCAAACACAAAGTCTTCGTCAGGAGATGCACTTTTGTGAATACTGCAAGTAAAGTTCATTGTTTCAATAAAGGATTGGAGTTTCAGTACATATTCCATCGACTTTGTGACTGTTTCGTTTCCTGTCACTATATTGCCTAATGGTGTCCCAAACAACAAAATGACACTCTGTGTGGGACTTGTGGTGTTTAAAGCTTCGTGAAAGTACGAAAAAGGTTTTATATAATTCACACCGTTTGTAAAGTCCAAGTAATCACGAGTGTGTTCATCAACTGTAAATGTTGACTTTTCAAGCACATCACCGAGCCGTAAATGAACAACCACACTGTTGTCTCCTGGAACCGTACACTTGTGTTCTTTAATAAATTCTTTAACAACCACAGTCAAAGTGTCAATGTCATTATTTATTTCAGTTCTCAAACAATATTTAGCGGCCAAAGATTCAGGGTACTTGTTCATGTGGTAAGCGCGCGCGTGTACAGCATCTGCTTCTGAAATGCCTGTGTACACACCTGCAACTGTGTCTCCCAATCTGTACATAAAGTCTTCAAGATGTGACTTGTACATCACACGGTGTTTAGAGTAGATTTCTTTTACTCGTTTGACGTCTGCATAACAACCATGGTCTTGTAAGCGCAACGGGATGTTAGGTTGAATGGTTGAAGCTAGTTCTATGTCGACACAAAACAAAGGGAGACTACATGTACAGCGAGGCGTTAGTCCTAACACGTAAACGTCTGCGTTTCCCCGGTCTACTTCCGGTCGGTTCCTCACAAGTTGAAATGAATTATGGTCTACTTTAGTTACGCTTAGAATGTCGCACATACCTTTCTGTGTGACGATATATGCGCTCGCCATTGGACAATACGTGTTTTTTGCAAGGTATTCAGGTGCGACCGAATTCGCATACATGTTGTGAACTTGAGACCAGTAAAGTTGGATAACACCAATGTATGACGGCAAATCGGCCAATAGTTTTGTTATTACATTTTTCGGCCACTTGTCCACCAAGTCAAACGACGTGTCATCTTCGAAAATCAAAGCATACTTTAACCCCGCTTCATGTACAGTGTTAATTGCCAGTAAATGAGACGCAGCGCAACCTTTCTGAGACGGCATAAGTGCCGGGAAGTCATTGCGTACAAGAATACGTAACTCGTCTGCAACTTGTCCGTCAATACCTTTGATTCTAGTGCATTGTAAACCATGCTTCGCAGCCCGGTTGGTAAATTGTTCACGTCGCTCATGCGACCGGTCGAGGTTGATGAAAAAACACCGGATTGGCTGTCCAGATGGGTCGACAAGCTGTTCTAACAATGGCATCCCTATTTCGTTTTGTTGAGCAGGGTTAATAATGTTTGTTGTGTTAAGATTTCTTTTTGAGTAAACGTTTTGTTTGTTGACAAAACCAAAATCAACATGTCGATTCGAAAGCAAGCAAAGACATACCACGAGTAATATTCCCAAAGCAACGAGGTATCTTGTTTGGCTTCTTTGTAACATGGTGGTCACACAACAAAAATTGTTGTTTTTAGTACCCGGTTAAATATATATAGTGTTTCAAGTTAAATTATGTAGGTTTAAAAACTTTGGCAAACCTACAACTTTTGACGTTAGTAAGCATGTCTTCTTTCACAGGTTTCGTAACTTTTAACCATATGCGCCGCAATCGTCATCGCCAAATTACAGTTAACTGTAATTTTTACACAATATACGGGGTGTAAGATTAACACTTATGAGAACTTGTACAAAGG
>CAMDJZ010000062.1 GCA_945901265.1 Rickettsia typhi | reverse complement strand
TTAACCAGCCATATTTGCGCAGAGGAAGGTAAGACTATCTTCGATAGGGCATCCACTTTCCGTGCGACCTCCTCATTATACACTCTTGCCCCTTCAACATTTTCCCGCCGAGATATTTCTGGGACAAGCGATAGGGGCATCAACACCGCGAACTGCCTCTTTTGGGTGATTAATTGGAGAACTTCTTTAGTCGCGCTGTTCGCAGTCGGGGTACCTATGAGAAAGGCGCTGAGCTTCGTTTCTTGAGTTAGCCTGCCCGTAGCTACCTTGTTTTTAGGGTTCCGCCACCTTTGCACGATTCTGGCAGCGGCTATGGTATCTTGATAACAGTACACGCGAACGTGCTCGTTGTTCCTAACTTCATCGGTCATGTGCGTAAGTAGAGCGGCCAGCTTGGATGGTAGAGTGGGGTCGTACCATCCTTCAGTGGGCGCGCATACCCTTGACAATGGGTCGGCCAGCAGCATACCTGATCCTTGCCGATAAATGTGCTCAACGATAGACATAAGATCGGCCACCTCGGTAAGTTTCCAAGCACTGAGCTGCCCTTTGTTGGAAAGACTGTTTTCAAAGAGAGCGGGCTTGTGGTCAGTATACAATGTGACGCCAGCATCGAGGTTCGTCTCGATTAAGTTACGAAACTTCTCAAGACAGAGAACTCTAGCAAGAGATTCCCTATAGAACACCGGGAGCTGCATCTCGTGCGTCGTCCAACCCTTACTGATCCATTCAATTACCAAGCGCGTGCCGCGATCGTTGACCCTAGCCCTTCCTTCGTCTGCAGGATCACCTTCCCATGCCACCAACAATTGATACGCACAGGCCCCCCAGCCTACGTCGCTAGCATCCACTTCAATGAAGAGTCTCTTGTTTTTGTCCTTATTGTGAAGGTACAGCTTGGTGTCTGAAATGATAGCTCGTAATCTCTGGAATGCCACATCATAGTCGGATCCTTCAATCCACGGTGGAGGGCATTTGGCTCCCTTTTTAGTGATGTTGTGAAGGGGTTTCGCGATGATCCCATAATCTTTGATGTAGTGGCTCAACTGCTGGCAACAACCTAGAAATGCTCTAATCTGATGAATATCCTTGAGTGATTTGAGGTTGCGTATGGTGCATAGATTCGCCTCCTTGGGCTCTGTTCCGTGCTCTGAAATGATATAATTGTGAAAAGTGATGCTCCTTACTCCGAACTTCACTTTGGCAGCTTTGATTTGTATCCCCGCCTTCGCACAGGCGCAAATGAGGGCCTCGAATAACTCATAAAGTTCTTCAAGGGTGTTTGCCCCTGCCGCTATGTCGTCGCAGTAAACAGCAAACCTATGCCTCAGGGTCTTAGGATTGCCATCCTCATCCTGAAGTCTCTCACCACCCGGTCCTATTAGACATTTTCTCAGGTTACCCTGTTCATCATAGTCTATGTACTCGTCGAGTGCTTCCAGGTAAGCGGTCTGTTGAACTGCCGAACTGGGAGTTGCCCCCATCATAAGCCTGTTCCAGCAGTAGATACCGTCCGGAGTGTGGAAGGCTGTCAACCTTTTGCTCTCCTCACAGACTGGGATGCTCCAATATGCACTGAATCCATCAACCCCTAAGTAGTACTTATACCCATGGAGCTTCTTGATTTCATCCACTGCCAAAGGTATCGTGCTCCCATAAGGTTTTAAGCACTTGTTCACGAGGGCATTAACACAGACCCTGAATCCATGATCCGGATCGCTCTTCTCTTGCCCTGGTGCAAATTTGGGCGCTATGACAAGTCTGGAGATGCACAGTGGTTGGCGCGCGCATTTTTCAACAACCGGTGTGGCTTTGACAAATCCGCGAATGACTGCGCAAGTAGCCGTTTTCCCTTCCCAGTTCATGGCTTTTACGCATGGAAATTTCTTCTCCCCATGGAGATACTCGGGGAGTAATTCGTAGCTGTACGGTTTGTCCTTAAACTTCGTCATGATCTTAGGTGCCCCATTGCGCAATGGGAAAACGCTGTCGTCTCCGACCCAACGCTCGTATACTAGGTATACCTTCCTCAGAATCGATTCGTAATCATATACTTCATCCCCAATATTCATGGCTTCCTTTGCAAATTTACTGATGGTCTTACCATTTCTAATCATGGTCTCGTCTCCGTCCGACTGTTGCTCCTTGGATGTTCGATCCACAATCCTCCTCAGCTGTATCTCCGTCATGTACACTTCCTCTACAACCATGTTCGGGGCCTCCAAGTACTGTATCGCTGTATTAACGAGGTCTTCCTCTTGTTCTTGTTGCTCCCATTCTATTGAATCATCTGTACCCGTGAAGCTGAGAGATTCTTGCGTCGAAGTTTGCCTGAACAAGATCGGCTTAAGGTCGATCGCTGCTATGTCGTTACAGATCTGCTCAAGCGTCTTGTTATGTGGCCAGAACGTGAGAGCTCCACATTCACCTTTATTGGAGAGACTCATGTGGTGAATAATGTTGATGGAGGCCTCGATGACCGATTGCAGGCTGAGAAGTAGCATTTTGCTAGTCGGCCCCAGTGGGGAGTCGTAGACGTAACACTGAATGCTCTTGACGTTCCCTTCAGGCGCTGCTAACTGGAGTATGCCGACCATGTCTAATATACCTGATTTTCCCCCTATTCCTGTGAGCCTGATGGGGGGCAGTCCATGCTCTCTGGCTCTCTTCACTTGTGTTAGGAACGAACTATGCGCTATAGAGACCGAACCACAAGTGTCCAGTTTCGTGTGAATGCTCTCTAAAATGTCACCATTAGTGGTGATGATTCTGCTCTTTGCATGACAAATTGTACTGGAACCTGCTGGGATGATTGCCCCTTCCTTGGTGAGACCTTTAGTCAGTCGAGCCTCGGAGAGATGTATCTCCATAATGACAGGCTCAATCTCCTCAGCTGACTGACTTGACCGTCACTCATCGTGGTAGTCGTCCTCGCTCTCCGCTCTTGCTTCTTCCAACGCGACGCGCCCGGTGTTTTCTCGTCCGTCTCCATATTCCTGATCATGATGCTCGTTGTAAAGTGTGTCTGGGCCATTCTGCTCTGGTTCCTGATAATGCTGCTCTGCTTCTGGGTATTGCTGCTCTGATTCGTGATAAGGCTCCTCATAAGCGTTCCCGGCCTCCTCGCTATAACCTTGATCGTAATACTCGTGTCGAGTGTCAGCCGCTACATCCCCCCAGTCATCTGGCGCGAGTCGAGTGAGCATCAACTCACGAGAGAGAGGCGGATTACTGTCGAGAGGGCGATCAAGTTTAGCGTTGGCGACCAGCGGTTGTAACTGTTGCATGAACAACACGGTGGCGTCGTGAAAGTCATTAGG
>CAMDJZ010000061.1 GCA_945901265.1 Rickettsia typhi | reverse complement strand
GCGTTTAAGATAGGTTTGTAATCAATCTGATCTTCTGACATTTGTAATGTTCTCAAAATGCTAAGTAAACTGCCTCTATTGCCATAAGCATAGGTTGTATGCATTTTTTCTCGCACTTGATCCTGATACCACTTGCTACCTCGATGTTGTAGATCCTCAATTACTGCTTCTAGCTTATCCTGTGACACTACGGGATAAACCTTCTCCTCAATAATACCTTTTGGATTCTTTGCATTTAGTACAGCCAACTTTTCTAGAATATCAAACTTGCCATCGACACGCTTAACTTCTTGAAGAATATAACGATCCACACGCTTTTCTGCGCTGGATCTCATCTTTTTAACTAGTTTAATCATTGTATCTGTTAAAGAATCCAACAAAAGCTCGAGTCTTACACGACAGAATATCGCCATGGTGGCATATTTTATAGTAGGAGTGAAATCTAGAATATTGCTAGGCGCAAACGCCATCACACGTTCATAATATTTAAATAATAATTTTCTGTCTACCGAATCTACAATAGAGTCAGATAATTTAATCTGACCTAATAAATTAATTTTATCTATGGCGTCTTGAACATTTTTTATTTTTGCTCCGGCAATATCTTGTTTAAGTTCATATAATTCTATAACTCCATGATCTTCATCACTATCTTTGCTAAGAATGCGATCTATTAGAAGAAGATTTTCTTGATTTAAATTATTGAATATTTTACCAAGAAATTGTTGTTCAAATTTTTGGTTAGCCAGTAAGATATAATTTTCTAATTGTTTGGTACCAACAATTTCTATTTTATTTTTAGCAAAATATAAGCGTGTTTGCTCAAGTAGCACCGAATCCGAAAGATGACGTGGTATCAAATTATCTACAAGATAATTTATTGTTAACGCAATATCTTCAGTATTTGTTGCACGATATCCTAAATATTGCCTGATCTCCTGACGATACCTTTCTCCAGTGCGCGCATTCCAGTCAAATGACATAACATGTATTGGATCGATATCTAAATGCTTAGCAACCTGTAGCAATAATTGCGTTGAAATAGTATTAGCTTTATTAGAGGGAAATTGTACGTATTTTTTAAAATGTACTAACATCACGCCAAAAGTTAGTTGATTAGTTTTGCCTTTCTTCTTTTTGCATAAAGTCAGATCTTCTAATGATAAATTACAGTGCATTTATTATATTCCTAGAACTCTCAATGTCGGTACTAATTTATACCACTTTATTCATATTCAGATTATTTTGCAATGTATTTTTTAATCTAAAGCGCAAAAAGTGTAGACATTATTCTTTTAGGAACTCCAAGTGGCGGCAAAAGGGCTCGTTCTTAACACTGGTCCAAAATGAAAGCAAAGCTTTCATTTCTTGAGTTGCATGCGGAGCAAGATAAGATATGTCAAGGCCGAAGAGCGTAGCGTGCCTTTACTTATCTTATTTGCGAAGCTAGTACTTTTCTTAGTTTGTTTTTTTAAACGGCAATGCTTAGGAAGGCTCTTGTATTAAGGCTTTAGTGGGTTTTGATTGATAATTGGTGTGTTGTATGCTAATTATTGCTTAAGCTAAATTAACAAACTAATGAGGGATAAATGAATAAAACGGAATTCGTAAAACATATAGCAGAACAGCACCAATGTACTCAGGTAGAAGCTGAGAAAACCATAGACATCTTCACTTCTTCGGTAATTGACGCTATGGGGAAAGGTAATGAAATATCGTTAATCGGCTTTGGTAATTTTAGTGTAAGTAAAGTAGCAGCAAGAAGCGGTCGTAATCCTCGCACTGGTGAGGCACTAGAAATCGCTGCTTATAACCAACTGAAGCTCAAGGTAGGCCAGAAGCTAAAAAGCGCGGTTAATTCAAAATAAATTGGCTGTATAAAACTAAAATTATTACTTAGAACATAAAAATATGAATCACGTAGCAATTAATATCAATCGGGAAGCGAGAAGAATGGGTATGTCTATACCTGAATTTAAGCAATCCTGTAATGAAATGGTTAAACTTGGGCTTCTGAAGGAAATAAGAGACAGAAACGGTAACGTCTATTTAAAGCTCTCTACGCCTGACGATTCTATGAATGCTGATTTGGATGAAATGTGTCATCCTCTAAAACTAGTATAATTTCTAAAACTCTATGTTTGAACAAGTATTCTTAAAATTTTGAATTCGTAGGGTTTGCGCTATAGTGATCCGAGAATAAACATAACTCAAACATTTATGCATTTTAATAAAGAACCGTATATATTTGTTATCGGCAATGAAAAAGGCGGAGCAGGAAAAACCACCTGCTCTATGCATTTAATAATTAGCTTGCTAGAGATGGGTTATAAAGTAGCAAGTATTGATGCTGATTCACGTCAGCATTCCCTTACTACATATATCGATAATCGCAAGATATATAACAGCAGTAATCTTGACCATCAAGTTGATATGCCATTACATTTTCATTTAAAGGAAGTAACAAACAATTCAATGAAGGGTCAAAATGCAGAAGAGACGCAAGAATTTGAAAAGATTTTCGCTTTAGCTAAACATGGGGTGGATTACATAGTAATCGATACTCCGGGAAGTAACACGCATTTCTCAAGAATAGCTCATTCATACGCCAATACTGTGATAACTCCTATTAACGATAGTTTTCTTGACCTAGATGTTTTGGCAAAAATCAACAGCGGTACTCTTGAAATTGAAGAGTCAGCAATTTATAGTCAAATGCTATTAGACCAAAGAACAGAGAGAGCAAAAAGAGATCAAGATTCTATAAATTGGGTTGTTGTGTGTAATAGGTTAAGTAATTTGGGTTCTCGCAATAAACTTAACATAGCAAAATGTTTAGATAAGCTATCCAAGATACTATTTTTTCGTATAGTGCCGGGATTTAGTGAAAGAGTAATTTATAGAGAGCTATTCCTACAAGGATTAACTTTACTGGATTTAAAGAAAGCTAATTTTATTAAATCTTTTAGCGTTTCTCATGTTGCCGCAAGACAAGAGCTTAGAAATTTTGTAGATGCTTTAGAACTTAAACATCCACCAACTCATTAGTACGTAAGCCTTCTATGGTCTAACGTTCTCTAATGAATTGATAGGTTATAACAGAGAAAGGATGAAGAAGCTCCTAAGGTTGATTGGAGAATGTGGTAAATTATTTAAAAACATGTTATAATAGACCCTAAGTAACCCAACATAAAAAAATATACAGAGTAAACCTCATGAGCGATTTAATTTCTTTCGATTACGCCATTAAGTAT
This sequence comes from Rickettsia typhi, assembly GCA_945901265.1. Lineage (GTDB taxonomy): Bacteria > Pseudomonadota > Alphaproteobacteria > Rickettsiales > UBA1997 > CAILUF01. Next base: position 20 of record CAMDJZ010000061.1, on the reverse strand, counting down.
CTTCTCAAAAATAAAGGAGA
>CAMDJZ010000060.1 GCA_945901265.1 Rickettsia typhi | reverse complement strand
CCTATGATAATTCTGGAAATAAAATTATCACTGCTTATGACGCTAATGGCAATCTAATTGGTCCAACTCTTAATGGTACGATATACACGGCAATTCTTAACTTCGCAATTTCTGCCGCAGATTCAAGCGGATGGAGCTCTGAGGAATATGCGCAAGCAGCCAAAATTGCAATCGCTTCAGCAATTGTTTCAGCAATTGTAACTACTGTTCTAACCGCAATTGCCCCAGGAATTGGAACGATTGCCGGAATAGTTATCAGTGCAGTAGTTTGCGCATTGGTAGTTGGTCCCTTGGTTGTTTATGCTGATGATCAATATAAAATCACTGAAGATATTTTTATCATGATGAGAGATTTGGTTAAAGATTTGGTTAAAGATCCCGTCAATTCTACCAATGATTTCGACCCAATTGATTTTAATAAAAAGCTTTTGAAATACTATACTGATTCTATCGACAATTTCGGCAAATATGGTAAAAATATTTTAATCGGTGGATATAATCTTTTTGGCGGTAATTACGGAAAAAGTTTTAGCTCAGGGCAATATCCAGATTCTTATGCTTCGCTCAAGATTACTGCGAAGGCAGATGGAACTGGTAATATTATTCAGGGTCTTGATCCGCAAGGTGTGGTAGCAATCGCTCGTGAATATTATCACGATGATATTTTTGGAAGTTCAGGCAGTGATAATTTAATTGGCAAATCCGGAACCAATACTATTCAAGGCTTTGAAGGCAATGATCATATTGAAGGCAGAGGCGATGTCGATTTGTTAATTGGTGGCGCAGAAGATGATGAGGTGTTTGGTGGCAATGGCGATGATCAGATTTATGGAAGCGAGGGTAATGACAATCTTTTTGGTGGCAATGGTAATGATGTGATTATCGGTGGAACTGGCGCAAGTATAAATGGAGTTGGATCTTTGGAAGATGGCAATGATTTTATTCAAGGTGGCAATGGCAATGATCAAATTATGGCCGAAGCGGGAGATGATGAGATCCAAGGCAATGGCGGAAATGACACTATCCTTGGCGGAACTGGTAATGATAGAATTCAAGGAGGTGATGGTGATGATTCGATTCTTTCGGAAGACGGAGATGATATGATTCTTGGCGGAAGTGGAAGCGATATTATTGACGGCGGAAATGGAGTTGATTATATCGAAGGTGGCGAAGGCAATGATAATATTCGCGGTGGCGATGGTAATGACGAAATTTTAGGAAATTCGGGCGTAGATATTATTTATGGCGACGTTGGAAATGATTTAATAAATTCGGGAAGTCAAGATGATCTAGTGCTTGGCGGAATTGGTAATGATATAATTTATGGCGCAGATGGCGATGATAGTTTGAGTGGCGAGTTCGGCAATGATTATTTGATTGGCGCGCAAGGATCTGATATAATTGATGGCGGAGCTGGTGATGATGTTTTACTTGGCGGAATTGGCAATGACACGATTACAACTGGCGAAGGAAATGACACCATAATTTACAAAATTGGCGATGGCATTGACACCATAATTGAAACCGATATCAATGGAAATGATATTTTAAAACTCAGCGAAATTAATTCCAAATTATCCAATAACACAACCGATAAATTAAAACTCACCAAATCAGGAACCCAGCTAATCATAGAGTTCAAAGATGATTCTGGCTCAATTATCACCAGCGATAAAATCACCGTTACTAACCAATTTGGCGGAAGTCAAATTAATGGAACTGGAAGTGAAATTTTAAAAAAGATTGAATTTGCGGATGGCAAATATATCGATCTAGCATTGTTAAATATTCCTGTAAATGATGGCGAAATTTTAGTAAAAAATTCTGATTACAAAATAGCTGAAAATATTGATACTGCTATTCAAGAAGAGCTTGCGCTTGGTTATAATGACTTAATGCAAAATCAAGAAGAGCAACCTAATTTGCAATCAAGTTACAACGCCAATAATTACAATAATTCTGGCGAGCAAGATGAAATTGACTCTGAAAAATATAACGATGTTCAATGGCGATCAATGAAAAAAAAGCGCAGTATTTTTGGTGGACATTACACGGTTTGGTATAAATATTACGAACAAAATTTAAGTGGCACTAACGGCAATGATCGCTTGGTTGGAAGCTGGTGGAGTGAAAATATTTACGGTGGAAATGGTGATGATCAACTCCACGGAGGCGATGGTAATGACAATATTTTTGGTGGAGTTGGTAACGATATTCTCCACGGCGGAGCCAAAGATGACAAGGTTTACGGGCAAGCTGGTGAGGATTTAATTTACGGTGGAAGCGGTAATGATTATCTCGATGGTGGCAGTGAAAATGATGCGATCTATGCAAATTCTGGCGATGATATTGTTAATGGAGATTTGGGTGATGATTATCTCGAAGGCAATGAAGGCAATGATTCAATCACTGATCTTGATGGTAATAACATCATCATCGCAGGGCTTGGCAATGATGTTGTTGTAGGTGGGGCAGGCAATGATAAAATTGAAGGTAATGATAACGCCGATAATATTAAAGCTGGCGATGGCAATAATTTGATTTACGGTAATGGTGGTAATGATTTAATTAATTCTGGCAGTGGAAATGATACAATTTACGGGCAAGAAGGTTTTGATTTAATCAACTCTGGCGCGGGTGATGATTATATTTCGGGAGGTGCTGGCGACGACATCATCAATGGCGAAGATGGCAATGATATAATTTTTGGCGATATTGGAATTGACCAAATTTCGGGCGGAAATGGAGTTGATTATATTTACGGTGGATTGGGTGTGGATATTTTAAAAGGTGAAGCTGGAGATGATCAAATTAAGGGCGGAGATTCTGATGACTTAATCGAAGGTGGAGCTGATAATGATAGGCTTTACGGGCAATTGGGTTCTGATAAAATTTTTGGCGATGATGGTAATGATGAAATTTATGGTGGACTAAATGGCGATGTGCTTGAAGGTGGTAATGGTGATGATTTTATTGACGCAGGATTAGGCAATGATATTTTAGTTGATGGTGCGGGATCGGATATTCTTGACGCCGGACCATATACTACAGGAAGTTCAAGCGGAGATGGAACGGATTCTGACATCGTGATTCTTACCAAAGAAAACGGCTTAAGCGCAAGCATTGATGTCATCAAAAATTGGAATAAAAATGAAGATAAAATAATTTTAAAAGTAAATTATCAAACGCCAATTAGCTTTGCTGATATTCAAGAAAATATGGTTCAAAACCTTGCTAATGCTGAGATTAATTTGAGCAATGGCCAAAAAATTATTATCGAAAATATTAATATTTCTGATATTAATTCTAGTAATTTTAAAATTGGCTTGAGTGGTGGAAAAAATAACGATATTCTTTTTGGAACTGATGGCGAAGATATTATTTTTGGTGATGTAGGCGATGATAAAATTTATGGTGGCGAAGGTAATGACGAGCTCTGGGGCGGTAAGGGTTGCGATGAGCTTTATGGCGAAGCTGGAGATGATATTTTGAGATATGAGGCTGATGGAAAATATGGCGATAGCAATGGAGATGTAACTAAGCTATATGATGCCAATGTTGAAGCAAAATATTCAGGATATAGTCATAATTATGGTCATCCAGCTCATTATTTTGAAGATATAGCCAGACATTACAGGATAAGTGACGGTCTAAATCAAATAGCTTATAATCCTAATAATGATGTTGTAATAGATAGAGTAGATTTAGTCAGTAAACTTATTGATTTTCAAAATGGGGTAAAACTTTCATATGGCTTCATCTTAAGTGATGGCTTATTAAGAGCATATCCCGCATCTAATAGCGAATGGAATGTTTCATTAATGGGGGCTGATTTGCAGGAGTATGAGTACACAAAATCAAATAAATATTCTGTAAAAAACTTTCTCAGCTCTACCCTCACCGATATCACTGGCTATAATCGTACCTTCGATAAATTCGTTGGTGGTTCGGGAGTAAATACAATTTTAATGACTGAAGGTAACGATGTGCTTGCGCTTGATGATCCAACTTCCCCTACGGGTTCTAGTGGAGCAGGAGCATCAAATTCTGCGCGTATCCAAGATATTTCGGTAATTTATGCTGGCGCGGGAGACGATGTTATAAATTTTACCACCCAAAAATATTCCTATGGCGATTTGGTAATTTATGGCGCAACTGGCAATGACAAGCTTTGGCTATCATCAGGTAATGATCAAATTTTTGGTGCCGAAGGCAATGACGAAATTTATTCTGGAGCGGGCGATGATAAAATAAATGGTGGAAATGGTAATGACATAATTTATGGCGGAGTTGGCAATGATTCAATCGAAGGTGGTAATGGCATAAATCAACTTTTTGGTGAGGATGGCGATGATGTTTTTATTGCCGGAAGTGCTAGTGATTTAATCAATGGTGGCAATGGTTCTGACACTGTTTCCTATGTTAACTCAACATCGCAAATAAATGTAAATTTAAATATTGATCAAAATAATGCCGGAGTTGCAAATAATTTTTTTGCTAATCAAAATATTATTTCAATTGAAAATATTATCGGCTCAGCCTTTGATGATAATTTGCTGGGAAATTCTTTTGATAATATTTTAAACGGTGCAAATGGTAATGATTATTTGGCTGGTGGAAGTGGCTGTGATCTTTACGTTTACAATTTTAATTCTGGAACTGATATCATTAATGAAACCGGCAATGATGCTGATATTTTACGTTTTAGTGGTGGTATTAAAGATTTGGATTTAAGTTTTGCAATCAATGGCGATGATCTGGAAATACAGGTTGGAGATAATGTTGCAAATAAAGTTATTATAAAAAATCAAGTTACACAAAACTCAATTGAAACTATTAAAATTAATCCAGTTTACAATATTTCTAAGAAATTCTTTATTACCAATGAAGATCAAGAATTAGTTTTTTATAATCCGCTAGAAGAATTAAATTTAGGGCAGTTAAATTCCCAAGAATTAAATTCCCAAGAATTAAATTCCCAACGCCGAAATTTTAAATCTTTAAGTGCGATCTATGGTACTTTGATTTTTGACGAAGTGTTTAATAAATTTACTTACAAATCTAATGCCAATTTTCATGGAATTGATGAAATAGAAATAGCTGAGGAAGATGGTGTAAGAAGCAAATTCAGCATTTTTGTTAATGGCGTAAATGACTCACCGATATTTTCTTCTTTGGGTAAAATTCAAAATAAAGAAGTAAAAGTTGAAGAGGAATGGAATATAAATCTCAAAGATTATTTTATTGATGTCGATAATTACCTTTCACGGGATGATCTTTCAATTTCATTGAAGCTCAAGGGTTTTGATAATTTGCCAGATTGGATTAATTTTGATTCACAAGCTGGAATTCTTTCAGGAAAAATTGGCAGAGATGGAAAATTAAATTTTAACGTAACCGCAACTGACAAATACCAGGCATTCTTATCCGATGAGTTTCACATTAACATTACCAGAAATCTTGTTGATGATTTTAAGCCAACAACTCAAATTGTTCAAATCACTGGTACCGAAGTTGCTGATGTGATAATTGCCACACCTAATTCGTCAGATATAATATCAACTGGCGCAGGAGATGATGTGATTAATTTCACCAAAGATAATGATTGGAAAGAGGCAAGTGATGGTTCTTATTTTGTAGCTTGGAATGTTTATTCTGGTGATAAGATTAATGTTACTGGCAAGCAAAGATCATTCGATGCATTTGATGGTGGCGATGGTTATGATAAATTAAATCTTACCAATGCAAATGATGTTATTTTTCTTGATGATTCAATTGTCAGTAATATTGGTGACATTGCTAAGCTTGCGTCAATTGAAGAAATTGATGCTTCAGATGGTGATGATGTTATCGATTTAACTTCATTAACTTTTGTCTATGAAGACATAATCCTCAATGGTGGCAATGGTAATGATGTTTTATGGGGTAATAATGGCGATGATCAAATTAATGGCGATGAGGGTAATGATAATTTGCAAGGAGGCGAGGGTGATGATGTGATTAATGGTGGCAATGGAAATGATTTAATCAAAGGCTATTTCGGCAATGATAAAATTATTGGTGGAAGTGGATTTGATGTGGTGATTGGTGGAATTGGTAATGATCAATTTATTTTTAGTGATAAATCAGATTCAATTGGCTCATTTAACAATTTAAATGAGGCGGATATAGTTTTGGACTTCATTTGCAATGAAGATAAAATTGATTTATCAACACTCGGTTTTGATTCTATAGCC
>CAMDJZ010000059.1 GCA_945901265.1 Rickettsia typhi | reverse complement strand
TGAAACTACTAAAATAATAGAATTTATCACAATGGTTCTCTTTAAAGCGCTAATCTTCATGGAATATTGCGGTTTACATTAAAAGTAACTGGATAACTTGGATATTTCTTAGTAAAATCCATATCTCTAGACATTTCTCGGATTTTAACATCATTGCCTTCATATTCATTTCTCACCGCTGAATTTAGGTCATCAAAACTGGCAAACAAATCATCAATATCGCCGCTTTCATTGATCAATTCTCCAGCAAATAATATTTGATAATTAGGAATTTGCGTAGGAATTTTACTGTTTATTGAACCACCAATTATAGAAAATTTATCTAATTTAACGGAGTAATTTTTAATAAATTTTAATTGGGAATAAAATTCAAAATTTTTATCACGAATATTTCCAAAAATTTCCTGCATTTTTCCAAGATCATCAATGCGCTCTGGGGAGTCAGTGATGGTATCAATATTTTCTTTAGTTTCCATTAAAAATGATTTTTTTATTCGTGATAATTCATTGGACGCAGCGAGTCTATCAGTTTCAAATTTTTCAATTATTTTTTCACCATCATTATGAAAATAAATATTGCTAATTATTGCGAGGAATATTAGCAAAACAGAAACCGCATTGGCATAATAAATTGAAGTTGAAATTACAAAAAAATCTTCTAATTTTTTTATTTTATCATTGGTGAATTTTAAGAATTTTTTTGAATTGGCAAATACATTAGAGATCACCAAATCAGAATTGCCAGCATTACCTGATATTATTTTTTGATTACCAACTTCTTTTGCAATTATATTTGGATTTAAATTGATATAATTTAGCTCTGGATTCGCTGAATTCTTTAGAAGATCAATGACGCTATCCGGTAAGATGTTGACAATATCTAGCTCATTAAGAGCAACATCGCGATATAATCTTTTTAAATATTCAAAAGTGCTGTAAATATCTTGTTCATATTTTACAATAAAATCTGCATTTGTAAAATTATAATTTACCACTCTTGTAAAAATAATCCCTTGATCATTGAAAACCATTTGCCTAGTTCCAGAGACTTTATTTTGAATGATTAAAAGATATAAATCATTTTTTTTATTTTTAATTTTAGAGCGATTATCAATGGTATTTTTTATAACTTTAAAAAATGTAAACGCTTCGGCAGGAAGCATATAAATTCCAACTACACGATTTGGAAGATCAATTAAGTAATCAACCCAATTATTTATAAAATCTGCGTTTGAAGTTGAGATAAATAAACATTCTAATTTTGCACCGGTTTCAGAATTCCACTTAACAGAATGAAGCGGACTTTTGTCGTAGGTCTTGCGACTTGATAATATTAAAAAATTTTTAATACTTTGAGTGTCTCCATCGGAAAAAAGATCGCGTTTAGCAATTCGATAAATATCAGATTTTCTAATTGAAGGATAAATTTTCTTTTTATAGCTTTGATCAACTGTATCTAAGAGGATATAGATTGTAATATTTTTATTTTGCTTAAAAATTTTTTCAATTTCAAATTTAGCATCATCACTTAACTCTTCAACAAAGATCTTGCTAATAATATTTTTTTTGTGATGAAGGGCTATTATAGTGCCATTATTGCCGATAGTTATAACAAAAGTTTTACTAGAAAACATTGGAATTTAAAAATATTTTTACGATAATTGAAAAATTGGTTATTAAATATTTTTAAAAACTATTTCAAAAAAATGCAATTTTTTAGCTATGATACTTGGTATTGGAAATGATATTGTCGCAATTAGCAGAATCGAAAAAATTTTTTCACAATATGGTAATAAATTTTTAAAAAAAATATATTGTGAAAATGAAATTAAAATTGCCCAAAATTATTTTAATCAAGGCAAAAATAATAAATTATATTCATATTTAGCAAAAAGATTCTCTGCTAAAGAAGCATGCGCTAAGGCCATTGGAATAGGGCTTGGACGGGGTATTAATTTTAACGATATTGCGATTGTTAATAATGAATTGGGAAAAGCTGAAATAAAAATTTCAGATGAAAAAATTAATTTTATTAAGAAAATTTTATCTTGCGAAAATTTTTATATTCATCTTAGTTTAAGTGATGAAAAAGACCTTGCTAGCGCAATGGTGATAATTGAAAAAATTGATAATAAAATTTAAATTTATGACGAAAAAAATTTTAGTAATTGGTTCGGGATCCTGGGGAACAGCGATTGCAGGGCATTTGGCAAAGACAAATTTATCGGTTAATTTATTAACAAGAAATAAGGAAACGCTAAATGAAATTAATAATTTTCATCATAACGAAAAATATTTACCGAAAATAAATTTATCAAAAAATCTTAAGGCAATTACCGAAATTAATGGTGATTATGAATTTGTTTTTATAGCCCTACCAAGTAAAAATATTGCTGAAATATTTCTAAAAATATCGCAAATTAAATTTAATCAAGAATGCTGTTTTGTAATTTGCAGCAAAGGCTTAATTGAAGAGAGTTTAGAATTTTTTAGCAATGCTTTTGAGCGTATCATTGGTCATAAAAATTATGCAATTTTATCAGGACCAAATTTTGCAATTGAAGTTGCGCAAGGGCTTCCCACTATTTCTACAATTGCTTGCAATGATATTGCAATTTTTAAGAAAATTAGTTTGATTACTGATAATGAGAATTTTAAAACAACTTATTGCGATGCTGTAGAATGTGTAGAATTAAGCGCAGTGATGAAAAATATTATTGCAATTGGTTGCGGATTAATTGAAGGATTAAATTTAGGAAATAATGCAAAATCCGCACTTCTAGTTAAAGGAATTATTGAAATTAGAGAATTATGTTTGGCATTAAAAATTAAAGTGGATTTATTTTCTCCAGCAGGATTTGGCGATATTTTTCTTACATGCTCATCAACAAAATCAAGAAACTTCTCTTTAGGATTATTGTTAGCCAATAATCAAGAAATTCCTCAAGAAAAAACCTTTGAGGGGTTGAATGCCTTAAATATAATTCTAAAATTAGCTAAAAAATTAGAATTAAAACTGGATTTATGTGAATTATTATCTAAAATAACCAATAAAGAGATAGCTCGCGAAAAATATTTGAATTTGTTAGTCAAAACCATTTTACAATAAATCAAAATAT
>CAMDJZ010000058.1 GCA_945901265.1 Rickettsia typhi | reverse complement strand
GTTTATTTTTCTATCCAACAAATAAAAATGATCCTAATCTTAGTGGTGGAGATGATGGCGCTAAATTTAGTGAATGGCAAAATATGATGTATGAAAAGATGTATCAAAGAAAAAGACCTGCAAATATTGATGGCACTAATCAAGATGATTTGATGGATGTTACTTGGAAAGGAGTTGCAGGTAAAATCCATCTCGGTCAACTTGCTTTAGGAATTAAAGAAGAATTTTTACAAGCCTTTGCTTCTGCAGTAAATTCAAGTGATTTAATCAATGATGATAAGGAAATATATTTTAAATTTTTAAAAGCAGGAATGGGATTTTTTGCTGAAGGAATTGGTGCTCAATATTCTGGTTCACCAAATCATAAAAAAATATCTAAGGCAAGATTAAAAGGAATTATTATGGGTCTTGAAGAATTAAATGCCAGAATGCCAAAAGGAACAACAACTGAAGAGAAAGAAAAATTCAAAAAACAAATCTTTAAAAAAGTTGATGTTATTGAATTTCCATTTAGCCATGGAGATGGCAGGGGTGAACTTATAAAAATTAAAGATTTAATAGAATCTCTTGGACTTAAATATGTCGAACCAACTACTAATGATGCTCTTAAGAGACATAGTTCATATGAAAATCACATCATCGCTACAACCAATACGGGAGATCCTCATGCTCTTGCAGGAAATGAAGGAGGTCATCAAAGTGTTGATGCTTCAATAGCTACTAATTTAGAAAATTCAAATTGCCTTAATCCTTTGATCAATCCAAATTTTCAAACAAATACCCAGGAAATCACCATTAAATCTAGCCAAAAAGCTATTATTGATTTCGAAGAAACTACAAAATCATCTGGCGATGTTAATTATAAAATATTTACCCCAACTCTAAATTTTCAAGGAATTAAATATCAAGATGAACGCTTTTCATTTATTTCTCGTAATGTCAACAAAACAAAAGATGAAGTTTTTAATTTAATCACAGCTGGATTAACTAAAGCAAAAGAAGATTTAGAACAAGAACAAACCCCCATCCCCGCAAAATTTTTCTTAGCAGTTATGCAAATTTCAAGTTATAATCAAGGGGTTGGGAGCATGAAAGAGTTGGATTTAACAGCTCAACTTAAAGAATTACTTGGCGATTCATATGAAGAAAGATACTCAAAATTAGCTATAAAATTTTCTGCTCAATTTCAAAAAAAAATGACGAACGAATTATTGACTAGTCGACAATTAGAAACTAGCAAATTAAACACAACTGCAATGAGACTCTTTCGCGCTTCAACTGATGAAAATATTGAAAAATTTTTTAATTTAATTGCAACAGCTGAAGAGACGAAAATTTTTAGTGAATTATTACAAAATAATTATAAAAAATTATCAGCATTAACCCCATCTAAAAATCATAAAATTAGATTGACTAGTGCTACTGGATTAGAAACTAAAACAATAAAAAAACAAGCGACTTTGTAATATCTAAAATACACCAAAAAATTCTTAATTTTACTAATAACCATAGAGTTTTTCTTAGCTTAAAACAATCTGATTTCCTATATTAAAAATTTAACTTCCAAAGTAATGAAAAATTTATTTTATTGGATTTAGAATTTAATATGTAAATTCCGAGTCTTGTTGATCACGCCCCTCTTAATCTCTATTTTTCGTTGCATTAGAACGCGATTTTTCAAATATTGCTTTTGCAGCTTGAGCCATATTTTGGCCATCTCTAGATGTTAAATATTGCGCAATTGGTTTGCCTAGATCTTCTAAAGATCGATCTTCTAATTTTTTTACTTCTTGTCCAACTCCTCCTAATCCTTCCATCATTAATTGAAAAGCTCCAGATGCTGCGCCGATAGTGCAACGCTTTCTTTTTTCTATTTCCTTATGACCTTCTTTGCAAACAGCTTCATAGGTTTCTCCTTTTCTAATTCTATCAAACATCGCTTGATCAAATCTTCTAATATAAACTTGCTCATTGGTTAGTTTTAATTCATTAATTCCTCGATTATAAGCTTTTATCATAGATTTTATTTTCCCACTTTCAAATCCTCTAATATTCTCCATGGCTTGTGACAAAGATACATCAACGGGACATTTGCGAAGATAGTTCAGGGTAGCTTCAGCTTGATGTTCATTATCCCAATCATGTCCTTGAAGTAATTGTTCTTTAGTTAAACCTCTGCCAATGCTACGGTCTATTTCCATTGCTTCGATTTGATATGCAGTTAGCCCCCTTATTTGATCCATAGCTTCTGACACAGATACATCAACATGGCGTTTGCGAAGATAGTTCAGAGTAGCTTCAGCTTGATAATTCTTTCGATTTGATAATCGTAAATCAGGGCCATCATCCCAATCATGCCCTTGAAGTTCACTTTTAGATAAACCTAATCCAATTGCTTCATTTTTATATTTTTCTTCAACTAAACGTCTAAGTGCAGGCCCTACTGCTTCTGAATATGGATCCCTAAACATTTTTTAAATAATTTATTGGTTAATAAAGTTTTAAATATTTTTAACAATTATTTAACAAAGCTTAATTTTTAATATCCACTCTTAACTTAATAATTTTTTGAGGTTGAAAATTAAAAATTTATTTTATTAAATTTACGCGTTCATATTTAACTTATGAGTCATGTTGATCCATGCACTTCTTGACCCCTGCACTTCTTGACCCCTGCGCTTATTATCTTGAAGTTTCTTTTTTGTATCTTTTACAAAAGACCACGCCGTTTCTTGTGTTTTCTTTGTAAAATAGACCAGAATTATACCCTTAGGAATTTATTTCAGTATCTTAATTAATTGGCATCATCGAATGAAGATTAACATCTTTGTCAATTATTAAGCAATTAAATCCTGCCAGAAGAGATGAATCGATAGCGATATTTTTCATAAATTTAATTTTTAAAAATGTATTTGATATCGTTTTAGTATTTACATTTTTTATTCAATTACTTTATTTCATTTGTTTTTTTTATAAAAATCTTTCAAATTAAATAAGCTTCTTGTTAAAGCTGGATTTTTATGATTGTAATTAATTTTTGGTTTGCCATTTGTAATTTTGCCAATGTAATTTTAATTAATCTTTACTCTTTTAGTTTCTCATTTTATGCTTAAAAAAATAATTCACTTCAAGTGAATCTTATCATCTAGTCGTAATTAAAATTATAACTCACTAACAGTAGTTAACATAAATATATTTTAACTTAAAATAATAATTTTATTATTTTTTATGAATAA
>CAMDJZ010000057.1 GCA_945901265.1 Rickettsia typhi | reverse complement strand
TTAATTAAATTTGCTAACGCAAATTTAGCTTCCAAGAGAATTGCTTCTTAATTAAATTTGCTAACGCAAATTTAGCTTCCAGTTGAATTGCTTCACGGCAAGTGAATTGCCGTATGGGCAATAGGTTTTTGTTTTTATAGATTTATCTTCGAAAATTAAATTTGCTAAAGAATTAATTAAATTTGCTAACGCAAATTTAGCTAGAAATGTAATGCTATTTTTGACTTTTGATTTTCTTTACGAGCCTAAAAAAACAATTAGAGACTATTTATTTCTGGCAATTAAGCCAAGAAAATTAAGGCTTGAGATTAAAATTGCTCTCGGTAAAACTTCGTTAAAATTACTTTTAACATCTTTTGTTAGTTGATGAAGATTAGCTAAAACTTTTGAAAAATTTAAATCATCAGCGAGGCTTGCAAGAATTTCTTTTGAAATAAAATTTTTATCGCAAAAATATTCAAGATTTTTTTCTAAGCCAAATAAATCAAGCGTTTCGGTGATTATTTTGTCAAATTTTTCAAGAGTTTTTTGAGCATCGCTAAGTGCTTTAGAATTGAAATCAAATGGCTTGCGATAATGAGTTGTTAAAAGCATTAAGCGAATTGCGATTCCTGAAATTCCTTGTTCAAGTAAATCAAAAACTGTTATAAAATTTTTAAGGGACTTGCTCATTTTTTCGCCATTGACTGTCAGAAATCCATTGTGAATCCAAAATCTTGCATAGCTTGATGAGGGATTGGCGCAACAACTTTGCGCAATTTCATTTTCATGATGCGGAAATTGTAAATCTGCACCCCCGCCATGAATATCAAAATTATCACCCAAATATTTTGAACTCATCGCTGAACATTCAATATGCCATCCTGGGCGTCCTTTACCCCATGGACTATCGAAAATACTAGATTGATCATCATGATTATCGGCAGGTTTCCATAATACAAAGTCAAGGGGATTTTTTTTGTAATTTGCAATTTCAACTCTCGATCCTGCGATCATTTGGTCAAGATTCCTTCGTGATAATTGTCCATATTTTTTATATGAAGTAACATCAAATAAAACATGATTATCTTGAATATATGCATGATTATTGATGATGAGTTTTTCAATTAAATTAATCATTTCAGAAATATGCTTGGTAGCTTTTGGCTCATGACTTGGACTAAGTGTATTTAAAGCTAAAATATCAGCATGAAAAAAATCAGTAATTTTATTTGTTAAAGTTGAAATTGGAATTCCCAATTCCTTGGCTTTGGCATTAATTTTATCATCGACATCAGTAATGTTGCGAACATAAATAACCTTGGAATAATTTTGTAATAATAATCGATAAAGTAAGTCATAAACAACAACGCTTCTAGCATTACCAAGGTGAGGGCGATCATAAACAGTTGGACCGCAAACATATAGCTTTACCAAATCATTTTCATAAGAAACAAACTCATCTTTAGAGGCTGTAAGTGTATTATAGAGTTTAATTTTAATAGTCATAGTTACTTATTATCTAGAGCTCTTTGATAATTTTATTACGCAGATAGTTTTTTGATTTAGTTCCTGAATATTTAGCTAAAACACTACCATCTCTTGCAAATAGGATTGTGTATGGTATGCGATTATTATACCTTACTTGTTTAGATTGAAGAAGCTCTAAAAAACCATTTCTATTTTCTAAAATTCTTGGTAAAAAATAAACCTCCGGAAGTTTTTTAAAATAATCTTGAATTAAATTATTATCAGCATTGCGATCAATTGCTAAAGCAAAAACTTGCAAATCAGTATTTTGAAATTCACGAGCTATTTCGTTAATAGTGGCAAAATTTTTGTTGCATACTTGACACCAAGTGGTGTATAAATAAAGCAAAATTGGTTTGTTAAGATTGTTTTCAAATTCTTTTTCTAAGATCTTTGAATCAATGTTTTGAGGCATTTGATTGTTGAAAGTGATATTTTGCGATACTGGAATTTCAACATCGTTAATCCTATAATTTTCAATGAAGAATTGCCAAATTACTAAGCCAAAAATAATGGCTAAAATTATTGATAAAAATAACATTTTATTTCTAGTTAACATAAATACTTAAAACAAATTGCGTTTAAATAAAAAATAAATAAATTATTTTTTCAAATATTTTTTTAAACAAATGAAAATAAAAATTAAAGATTTAAAATTAAAAACCATAATTGGAATTTACGACTGGGAAAAAAATTTTGAAAGAGAAATTTTAATAAATCTCGAGATTGATGTAGGGGATTCGAAATCGTTATATTCAGATTCTATTGACGATACTGTTGATTATGAAATAATCTATAATCAAATAAAAAATCTTGTAAGTACCAAAAGATTTAAATTAATTGAAAAATTGGCGCAAGAAATTATCGATTTAATTATGCTTGATTTAAGAATATTAAAAATCAAAATTGAAATTGATAAAATGCATATTTTTAAAGAAGCGAGATCTTGCGCAATATGCATTGAAAAAACTCGAGATAATTGATTTATTATAAATATGGATCTTAATACAAGGCAAGTTCTAATCAATATTCAGCGCTATGGTCAAATCAAAAAATTTCTCACTATTTTGTGTTACGTAACTATTTTTTGTGGAATTATGCTTTATGTTTTTCATGGATTAAGTAAACAAAATAGTATAAAATTAATTAATGATTTTCAATCCAATAAGGATGATTATCTTAGTGAAAAAATAATGACAAATCCAAAAATTATTTTACAATATAACCATAATGACATCTACAATATTAAGGCAAGTAAAGCAATGCACAAAAGTAACAATGAAATTATTTTACAAGATGTTTTTGCAGAAGGAAACATTGGTAAAATTACGGCGGGACAATTAAAAATTAGCGAAGATGGCAGTCATTTAGTTTTTACTATAAATCCAGTATTAATATTGAAATAAAAGATAATTAACTGATTATAACAAAAATAACTTAATATAAATAAAAATATCATGAATAAATTTGGTGAAATATTTACTTTTACTTCTTGGGGCGAAAGTCATGGTGATGCAATTGGCTGTGTGGTTGATGGCTGTCCTTCGCTTATAGATCTTCATGAAAATGATATTCAAAAATACCTAGATAAAAGACGTCCAGGGCAATCAAAATTTACAACCCAACGTCAGGAGTTGGATCAAGTAAAAATTCTTTCGGGAGTTTTTGAGGGTAAAACCACTGGAACGCCAATTAGTACGATTATTTACAATCAAGATCAGAAATCGCAGGATTACGGTGAGATTAAAGATAAATTTCGCCCATCTCATGCCGATTATACTTACTTTAAAAAGTATGGTATTCGTGATTATCGTGGAGGAGGTCGATCATCCGCCAGAGAAACTGCAATGCGCGTAATCGCTGGAGCAGTTGCGAGAAAAATTATTGCTCAAAAAAATATTGAAATTTTTGGATATTTAACGCAAATTGGCGAAAAGAAAATTAATCCCGAGAATTTTGATTTTAATGAAATAAATAATAATGATTTTTTCTGTCCCGATAAAAAAGCTGTTCAAGAGTTCAGTGATTATCTTACTGAAGTTCGTAAAAAAGGTGATTCAGTTGGAGCAATTATCGAAGTTGTTGCCCGTAATGTTGAAGTTGGATTAGGTGAACCAATATATAATAAGCTTGATGCGCGATTGGCTAGCGCAATGATGTCAATTAACGCAGTTAAGGGTGTTGAAATTGGAGCAGGTTTTTCGTGTGCCAGTAAATTTGGATCGCAATTAAGCGATGAAATGTGGGAAGAAAATAAGCAAATAAAATTTGCCTCTAATCATTCTGGTGGGGTATTGGGAGGAATATCTTCGGGACAAGATATAATCGTTAGATTTGCCGTTAAACCAACAAGTTCAATTTTAATTCCCCGCAGAACTGTCGATATTTTTGGCAATAATTGTGAAATAATTACCAAAGGAAGACATGATCCATGCGTTGGAATTCGTGCAGTTGCAATTGGAGAGGCTATGATGGCTTGCGTAATTGCGGATTTTTTATTATTAAAAAATTCTAAAATAAACTATT
>CAMDJZ010000056.1 GCA_945901265.1 Rickettsia typhi | reverse complement strand
ACGACTAAATTTTTCCTGTCGTTGCGTTAGCACGACTAAATTTAAATTCGTTGCCTGTCGTTGCTTTAGCACGACTAAATTTTTCCTGTCGTTGCTTTAGCACGACTAAATTTAAATTCGTTGCTTTAGCACGACTAAATTTAAATTCGTTGCTTTAGCACGACTAAATTTTAAATTTAAAAAGCTTTTTTCTCGCGTAAAAGAGCGATTAAAAATGCATAGTGGATTAAAAAAAACGAAAGAAAGTGCAGTCAAATTTTTACTAAAAAACTTAGGGGAAAAATAGGGTTTCCATCGCCCCATTTTTTTAATTATGCCTAAAATTTAAGTTATGAAGATGGATTTAAAAATAATAGTTTTTAATATTTTTAATATAGCGACTATATTATAAAATTATTTTTTAGAATCTTTTTTATCTTCACTTTTATTTCCTTGCGACCCACCAGGAGCAGGAGTTGTTGTTGCAGTTGCAGCTGGTGCATTCGGATCAACAGTTTTTTCTTCTTCAGATTTACCGCGACCAATTATACTGGCGATTAAAAAGTTATTCTTATGTTTTAATTTAACTCCGTTAGGAAGTTTCAAATCTATTGCACGAATTTTAGTACCAAGATGCATAGCGCCAATATCAATTTCGATATTTTGTGGAATTGCCTTTTCTGAATCACAAACTACTTCAACCCTTCTAAGGACGATGTGCAACAAGCCACCTTTTTTAATTCCTGGTGATTTTTCCTGATTAGTAAAAACTAATTTTGGTTTAACTCGCAATTTTTTTTCATTATCGCAATACATGAAGTCAACGTGAGTAGGACGATCTGAAACTGGATCAAGCTCAACTTTATGAGCAATAACACGATGTTTTTTTCCGTCAAGATCAAGCTCAACAATTGATGTCAGCGCAATGCCTTTGAAATATTCGGTTTCAAATTCTTTAACTTCAAGGCTAAAATTAATATTACCTTTATTGTCGTAGATTACCGCAGGAATTAAACCTTGGTTTTTTATTCTTCGAGCATTTGCGGTGCCGATTTGATCTCTCTTATGTGCTTTTAGCGCAATTGACATAATAACTCCTAAAAAATTATTTTATTATAAAACAACAACTACAATTAATTTAATTATTTTTAAATTAAATTAGTATAAAACTACAAGAATATGTTAAGAATAACATTTATTACTAATATTTAGTAAAAGTTAACTTTTAATCATATTTAATCTTTATTGCTTATTTTCGTTTATATATTTTATTCTAGAATCCCTTGATCTAAACCATATTAAATTAAGCTCTTATTTAAGATATTATATTTAAAATAACCTAGATTTAGATTAAAGATTTCTAAAATTATCTTATAAAAGAAGATAATTAAACCATGAGCAAGATGTTAAAAATAATTATTAAATTATTTTTAACAAAAAATAAGCTAAAAAAATTAAGAGCAATATTCTAGTAACCAAAATCGAATAATCAAGCAATTTTATTTTTTACTAACTCTTCTAAAACCTCATCAACATGACCATTGACTGTAACGCCTCGCCATATTCTTTGCACCTTGCCAAGTTTATCAATAAGAAATGTACTTCTTTCAATGCCGATAGATTTTTTTCCAAACATTGATTTTTCTTTAAGCACTCCATATTGCTCGCATAAATCAGAATTTTCGTCGACCAATAAATTGAAATTTAATTTATATTTGGCGATAAATTTACAATGACTTACTAGATTATCCCTTGAGACGCCCAAAATTACACAATCAAGTTTTTTAAATTCCTTGCTTTTCTTTGTAAAGTCTTGCGCTTCAATTGTACAACCCGGTGTATCGTCCTTGGGATAAAAATATAAAACAACATTTTTTCCTTTTAGATCAGAAAGTTTTACTTCTTTGTTTTCGTCACTATTTAGTGCGAAAAGCGGGGCGCTTTGTCCAATTTCAATCTTCATTTTTTTTACTATTTTTTTTCTTTTTTTCAATAAGCTCTTCGCCTTCAGCGGGCTTAACTTGCGAGATAATATCGTTAAATTGCGATTGACTGCATAAGCCAAGCAAAACAACGTCTCGCGGTTTAATATTTTTCATATTCCAATGTTGACGGGTTCTCAGAGAATCAATCATCACATCAGTAGTTCCAACAAGTTTTTTAATTTGGTTATTGGTGATTTCAGGATAATATTTTAAAAGATATGCGATGCCATCTGGCTTATCTTGTCTTCTTGCAATTGGAGTATATTTTGATCTCTTGCTCACTATTTTAACTGAACTAGAAGCATTTTTATTGATCAATAAAATGGCTTTACTGTCAAGCTCGCAACGCTTGATTTCTTCACGAGTAAGTTGACCTGAGTAAATTGGGCTTTGTCCAATAATTCCAGATGCAACATCGCCATCAGCAATGCCCTGGACTTCTAGCTCGTGTAATCCACAAAAATTAGCAATTTGCACAAAAGTAAGAGAAGTATTTTCAACTAACCATATTGCTGTTGCTTTTCGCATCAAAGGTAATTCTTGACTCATAATTTCAAAATTTTTTAATTGGTTTGGTAATTTAAATTACTCCTAAATCTAATCTTTAAATTTTAATTTTAAAAAATAAAATTTTATAAATTCGCAATATTATTTTAAATAAAAAGATTGGCAAATTAATAACCTAAGATGAAAGTTATGATTTTTAAATAAAAATTTTTGGAGTTTTCTCTTAGGAAATGATAAATTAAAATTATAACAAGCTTAAATTAAAAGCAAGAAAACATTATGATAATTCTTCTATCTCCAGCCAAATCTTTAGATTTTGAAAGTGATTTTGCCTTACAAAATAGTACAATTCCAGCATTTTCCAAACAGGCAGATTATCTTGTTAAAAATTTACAAAAATTTGATAGTCAAACTCTAGGTGAAATTATGAATATTAGTAAAAATCTTACTGAATTAAATTTTTTACGATTCAAAAATTTTGAAAAAAATAAAGAACGCCAAGCATTGCTAGCATATGATGGCGATGTTTATGATGGCATTGATAAAAAAAATTATCGACAAGCCGAGTTTGATTATGCTCAACAACATCTGCGAATTATTTCTGGATTATATGGGATTCTTCGTCCGCTTGATTTAATTAAACCATACCGCTTGGAAATGGCCTGCGATTTTAAAAATTTTGATTTCGTAATTAAAAATCTTTATCAATTTTGGGGAGATAAAATAACTCAATATTTAGTAGATTTGGAACCTGAAACCATTGTTAATCTCGCATCGCAAGAGTATTTTGGATCGATTGATTTAAAAAAAATTAATATGAAAATTATCGATATTTCTTTTAAAGAAAATAAAAATGGAATTCTAAAAAATATCGGAATTAACGCCAAGAAAGCACGTGGATTAATGGCTAATTTTGCAATAATTAATAAAATCAAAAATCCGCTACAGCTTAAAAATTTTGACAGCGAAAATTATTGCTTTAACACTAAACTTTCTAATGAAAATAATTGGGTATTTAGCAGATGAAAGAAATTGGCAATTGGCAATATAAAAATTTTTTTATTCATCATTTCGATAAGATTGAAAGCACAAATGATTTGGCGATTAGTTTACTTAATAATCGCCAAGTTTTTAGTAATGAAATTATTTTAGCAAATCAACAAAACAAAGGTCGTGGACGCTATAATCGTCAATGGGTTTCTGAGGTTGGTAATTTATATTTTTCATTAATTTTAGATGGTAAAATTGCCAATAAAAATCTAGGATTAAATCAAATTTCAACCCTATCATTAGTTGCCAATATAGCTTTAAATTTAACAATAAAAAAAATTTCTCAAGCACAAAATATTGCACTCAATATCAGCAATAAATGGCCAAATGATCTTTTAATAAATGACAACAAAGTTGCAGGTATCTTATTAGAAAATATTATTGTTAACAATAATTGTGAATTTATAATTTTAGGAATTGGCGTTAATATTAGCAATAATCCAGACAATACTTCATTCCAATCAACTAATTTACAAAAATTAAAAATTGCAATTGATACTAAGAGTTTATTAGAAAGTTTTTTAGATAATTTTAGTAATTTTTTTACAATTTGGCAAAATTTTGGCTTTAAAAACTTGCGCGATTTATGGCTTAGGGATGCATATAATTTGCACAAAGAAATCTTTGTTGGTGATTTAGAATCAAGGATTGGTGGTGTATTTGAAGATTTAGATGAGCTAGGGAATTTAATTCTTAAAACACCCGATAAAACTATTAAAATTTCTGCTGGCGATGTTTTAAATCCTGAAAAAAATTAATCTTGGACTTCATCAATTATTAAAAAATTCTTGCAATGAAAAAAATATCAACGAATGTAATTTTGATAGGTTTTACACTCAAATTTATACATTTTAACCATTAATAGTTTTATTTAACTAATTCTCAACAAAGATTAATTTTTTAAATAAAATCACAAATAAAATTTATTTATGAATAATAATTTCGATAATCTCCCAAACCCTCAAAATAACGCTTCAACAGGTTTTTTTCAAGATCGTAATCTCAAAAATAATATAGGTTTTTTATGTATAGTTTTATCAATATTTAGCATGCTAAGATGTTATGAGGTTTTGGTTGATATCAACAATAAAAAAAATGCTGGGATTCAAAATTACCTTAATGGTCGCGGATCTTTTGAGATAAAGCTTGAACCTAATA
>CAMDJZ010000055.1 GCA_945901265.1 Rickettsia typhi | reverse complement strand
GAGGCGAAGCTGAAATACTGGAACCATTGCAGTTTTTAAAACTGCGTCTAACTCCTTAGCAAATTCAAAAAGATTAATTTGTGGTGGCGAAATTAAATAAATTTGCGTCATAATATTTATTTTTTGCGACGCAAAAATGCTGGGACATTTACAATCTCATCTTCAAAATTATCGCCCGAATTATTAACAACTACTTAAACAAATTTAATAACCAACATATTAAAATATATTTGATCAACATTTGATGCATAATACTACAATATATTTTTTACATTCCATTACAATTAAATTTACATGGTTTCTAATAATCATCTCATATTAATTAACATTTTTTAATCACTGGTTTTAAATGTTAATTTCAATATAAATTATTTATGCTTCATAACCTTTATAAAGTAGGTAGTTTTTTAAAATATATGATGCCGTCGTCATGTTTAAAAACTAAAACTCCCTTTGTTAATAAAAATATTAGAAAAAGAAAACAACCTGGATGTTTTTCATTTTTTAGTTCTTCTACTCCTCCATCAACAGCTAGAAGTTATTCAACCCCACCAAAAGAACCTTCATCATTAGAATCTAGCAATAAATTAATCCCCTGGGTAAAAGCTTTTAATTCATTATGTTCATTTGGTACAAAAAACAAATCACCAGAAGACCCTGAAACTCCTTTATTAACTAATGAAAAAGATGAATCTCTACCTTTTCCATTAATTCCTCAGCCATTAGCAAATATACATCCTTTAAATGGTAATATTCCAACTCCTGATAACCCCCCATCTTCTCCCACAATTCAAGAAACACCTGGGACAAAAAGTGAGCAAAATTTTGTAAGACCTTTATTTACTTTCGCTCAAGATCAAGTTAAAAGTCTTGTGGAAGAGATAAATGCTACCGTTGGATTTGCGGGTGCATTGTCAGGTACTGATTATAGTGCATTACAAAAGGATATTGACACAAACGCAGCAGTATTAGTTGAAGCTTCAACTAGATTTGAACAATTGCTTAATCAAGGTACATGTGAAATTTCTAATACTTTAAAACTTTTAAATTGTGGTCTTAATGAGTCGCCAACTAGTAAAGTTCAGCCTCAACATCCTACTCAAGAACCTCCGGTGAATTCACAATTTACTGAGGGTTCTAATAGACCAGAGCAATCTTTTGAAGGATCAAGTGAATCAGATTTTGTGGTGATGTCAAGTCAACCTCCTTTGGATCTCAACCCACCAACTCATTCTCAAAGGCAATTGCCAGTTCCTATAAAAGTGGAGCCAGATAATTCTAATTCTCTCAAATTAACTGAAACACCACCTCCTGAATCTGCACCAGTTGGTAGATTATCTCTCGATAGATTAGCTAAGTTCGAAATGCCCAAAACTTCAAATAACCTACCTGAGATTTCAGATGAACTAAAAGAAAAGTCACTTCAATATATACTGGAAGCAGTTGATCTTAGTAAAGAATATACAAATGTTAGTAAAGAAATTAAAATAAAGTGTTTTAACAAAACAATAGATTCTATTGGTAAAAAAAGTCAATTGGTGACTGCTGCAATTGCGACTAAACGTTTTATTTCGCTTCCTAAAATTAATCAAACTCGTCAAGTTCTGACGGATAATGAAAAAATTTTAATATTTGATACTTTGAATAAACAGCTTGGTTATAAAAATCTATCACAAAAAGTTAAACCCACTTACTTTGATGATATTGTAAGTCTTTCTAAATCGTCTCAAGTTGTGAATTTAATTCGTAAGGAGTTGAATAAAATGATTGAAAATGAAAATTTGAATAAAACTTCTAATTCCACCCCTTTAGCGCATGAGCAAAATAATCAACAGACTCCTTTGCCAATCATTATTTCGACTGCACCAAAATCATCTGAAGAATCCCCAGATGAAGCTGAAACTCCTTTAAGGAATCCTGTTTTAGATTTACAAAATAAGAATGAAGTTAATGAAGGCTCAATAAACAAAGAACAAGACCCTTCGGTTGCATTTCCCCGAAATGGGCCATCACCGCTATCAGTGATTCCTGAAGAAACCAAGTCTAACCAGGGAGCTTCGCTTCAAGAGGAAGACGCCCCTTCTTCACCATCAAGACCAGATTTGATAACCTCAAATGAGATAACAGATTCAGCAACCAAAACTACAGATACTCAAGCGCAATCTCCTTCAGATTTTTTGGGTTTTATAAGTGGTGGCGCAAATCAATTTCTAAATGATGTAGTTAGTGGTGCAAATGAAACTGCTAGGTTCGCTAGCGGTTTAATGACAAATATAACGAAAGCCCCTCTTACTAGATTAGATCTAGACATTGTTTCAACAACTAACCAAAAAGAAGAAGATATTTTTGAGATAAAGGCATTTAATTTTATAAATAAGGAACTTAACCTTTATAATCAAATACAGCTATTAAGTGCTGATAAAAAAATAAACTGTTATAATCTTATAATTTACTTCATTAATAAAGATCATAAATTTTTTAACGGGACTATAACTAATCTTGAACGTCAGAATATGTCACCATCAGTTAATACTTGGGATCAACTGACCTCAGATGAAATGATTCACTTATTTGATCAAATGAATCGCGAAAATTCTATTGTTGCAGGAGATGATGATGAAAAAGTTAAAAAATTAAAAATTATTATGGAAATTTTACCTGTTTATTTAGAAAATAAAAGGTTAAATATAATAGAACTTTTGGAAGAAAAAACTTGGCTAAAACTGAACTCGATAACTATAAATGACGAACTAAAACTAAAGGCACTTAAATATATAAATGAAGTATCTGGCTCTAAATTAGATATTTCAGAAGCTGATCAAACAAATAATTTCGATTATTTAATGAGTATTATTCAAGGTAAAAGCGAAGAAATAAAAAAAGCAATTTACAATCCTCATAATCCGAGACAATTAGCTTCAGATGATAGTGAAATGGATAGGGGAAGTAAAATTCACTTATATGATTATCTAAATCAAAGACTTAAAATTTATACAATAGATGATGATGATAAAGTTCAAAAATTTAATCTTATTGCAAGATGTATAAAATTAAAAAGAACAGATGCTTTAACGCTTGTGGCTAGAGATGGATATAATGAGGTTGCTAAAATAACCGAAGCTTCAAAAGATGAATTACTATTGACTATAGATGAAGCAATTAATGGTGGGGATGATTTAGTTTCTGAAGCATTAAAGGAATTACATGATAGTGAAGCAGGCCAAATAGCGAATAAAATAGTTTCTGAAGCATTAAATAGTGAAGTAGTTGAAGAAGCGTCTAAAGCAATTGGAGATATTAATCGCGTTGCTGCTTCGGGGGTTAATGATGTTGAAACTAATGCAATTAAAGCAGGACATGCTGGAGTAATAGGTGGATTAGATGTTTTAATTAAATTAGATGATGCTAAAAAATATGCATCTGCTGCATTAGGCGCTGTTGATAGCACTCTTGCTTCAGGGGTTAATGAAATTACTAGAGCGCTTGATGATGAAGTATTACCTCAAGAAGAAAATTCATCGATAACTTCGTTTAATGGGTTATCTCAATCAAATCCAATTACAGATAAAAAAAATGATGATAGCAAGGAGGCACTCGAAAATGTAATAGTAGCTGCAACTCAAGCAGCACATTCTGTAGCATCAGATGCATTAAGTACTTTTGATCGACATGTTACTCAACCGTTTGGAGCATTATTTACTGGATTTTTTCCAAGTACATCTCCTAAACCAGATTTATCTTCAGAACTTTCGGTAGTTCTGCGGACATCTGACTCACCGGTAATTTCAGATGATCTAAAATTCAGGGCATTTCAATATATAAATGATGTCTGTAAAATTGAATTTAAAACCACAGAAATCACACGTGAGGAGAATAAAGAATTTATAGATTTTTTTGATTACATGATTGGGAATGCTAATGATGTTCAAAGAAAAATATTGCAAGAAGGTACTAATACAACAATACAACCCCGCTCTTACGATAAATCCCTCAGACAAGAAGAAAAAATTTCATTATTTGATTACTTGAATAGAAATTTAAATCTTGCAATTATAACGGATGATAAAGATGAGAAGGTTAAAAGATTTGATGCTTTTGTAAACTCTTATAGCGAAAGAAGTAACGAATTTATGGGGAATTTTAAGAGAATAAGAATAGAAAAAAATAAACCTCAGGTAACGAGAGAAAATCCACTTCGGGGATTTTGGGGATTTAGAGGTAGGTGATTTAAGTAATTATTAAATTTTCAGGTTAATTTAGTATAACTTACGAAAATATAATAATATTTAACTATTATCGTTAGATTAATTATATATCATATAATCCCAACTAGTTTAGCTTAGAATTATGATATTATTTATTAGCTATAATTTATGTTATTTACAATTAATAATATTTGATTTAGAAATATTATCGCACATATCCTTGTCAAAATTAATCTTATAAAAGATTATGAATTTCTTTT
Organism: Rickettsia typhi; assembly: GCA_945901265.1. GTDB lineage: Bacteria > Pseudomonadota > Alphaproteobacteria > Rickettsiales > UBA1997 > CAILUF01. The sequence continues at coordinate 274 of CAMDJZ010000055.1, read as the reverse complement.
ACAGCAAATAAAGAGCCTTTGGGATGTTGCCAAATAAAAGAAATCAATGCCATGAAATCAATTTTATGCTTGATTAATTCAAGGCAATTTTGTGAATTAATTCCACCAATTCCAACCACTGGTAAATTCAACATCTCTATTGCCCAATCAAGTAAATCAATATCTGGACTACCTCTCGAGATTTTAGTTTTACTTGGAAAAAAAGCTCCAAACGAAATATAATCTAAATCATTTTCACCTGCTTGCATAGCAAGATGTTTTGAATCATAACAGC
>CAMDJZ010000054.1 GCA_945901265.1 Rickettsia typhi | reverse complement strand
CTGGTTTAGCACGAATGGTAAGAAGCGCAGTTATTCCAGCTCTTGAGAATGTGGCACTTTGGCATGAGCGCGATATTTCGCATTCTTCGGTTGAACGCATGATCGCCCCTGACTCTTGTATTACACTAGATTTTGCATTAACAAGATTGTCAAATTTGATTGAAAAATTAACGATTTATCCGCTTAATATGCAAAAAAATTTAGAGCAATTAGGTGGATTAGTTTTTTCGCAAAGAGTTTTGCTTGCTTTAATTGACGAAGCTGGAATTTCTCGCGAAGAGGCATATAAAATTGTTCAAGAAAATGCCATGAAAATTTGGCATCATCAAGCCAATAATTTTTTAGAGCTACTCAAGCAGGATCCTCTGGTTTCTAGCAAACTTAGCAATGAAAAACTTGAACAACTCTTTGATTTAAGCTATCATATAAAACATGTTGAAAGTATTTTCAATGCAGTGTTTAAATAATTTCAATTTTTTAAAATATGTCTATTTCAATTTTTGAAACTTCGGTTTTATGCTATATTCGTCAACTCGATAATTTTTCTGTAATTTTAAAAAAAGCCCAACTTCATTTACAAAATAAAAAAATTGAGGAAAATATTTTTATCAATGCTCGACTTTTTGCTGATATGCTGCCCTTTGTAAAACAAGTTCAAATTGCTTGTGATTTTGCTAAGGCAAGCAGTGCAAGACTTGCAGGGGTTGAAATACCAAGTTTTGCGGATGATGAGAAAACTTTTGATGAACTTTTAAAAAGAATAAAAAAAACTAATGATTTTTTAAAAACTTTCAAAGCTGATCACTTTAAAGATAGCGACAAAAAGCAAATTTCTTACAGCGCTCATGGCATGGATTTTAATTTTATTGGCAAGGATTATTTAACAAATTTTGCCTTACCAAATTTTTATTTCCACTTTATTACCGCCTATTCTATCCTTAGAAATCAAGGCGTTGATCTTGGTAAAGCAGATTTTATTGGAAAATTAAATTAATGTTAAAAAAACTTTTACCACAAGAATATAAAATTATAATTGAAAAAGGCACTGAACCGCCTTTTTCAGGAATTTATTGCGATCATTTAGCCAGCGGAATTTACCTTTGCAAACAATGCAACTCGCCATTATTTTCAAGCGAAAGTAAATTTCATTCACATTGTGGTTGGCCAAGTTTTGATGATGAAATTGATCAAGCTGTAAAGAAAATTCCTGATGCGGATGGCGAGAGAACTGAAATCATTTGCGCCAATTGTAACGGGCATCTAGGACATATTTTCTATGGCGAAAACTTCACCAAAAAAAATCAAAGATATTGCGTTAATTCTTTGAGTTTAGATTTTTGTGATAATAAAAAATCTGCTTAAAAAAGTAAAAAATAATTAATGAAATTTAATTCTTAATTTATCGGAAAATAATTTTATTAAGCTTTAACAACAAACTTAAAAAATCAATTTTAAAATTATACCCAAAGCCAATAAAGCAGATATGGTCTGGATGTTGAATAAGTCATCAGAAGCAATTTAGCTTATTCAAAAGAGCGGTTAAACTCTCTGGAAAATAGCTAAAATTCTAAGAAGTTGAAATTGGTAAAACATATTTTATTTAAAAAAATATAAAATTAAATTACCAATAACAAATTTAAATAATTTATTATTAAACAGCAAAAACTTTATAGACTAATAACAATTTTATTATAAAATAAAAAACACTTTTTTAAAAAATTAACAAACTAATATGACTTCATTATTTGACTCATTGAAAATTGGCGATTTAACTCTCGCAAACCGCGTAATTATGTCACCACTAACTCGCATGCGCTCCGTTTCGCCTGGCGATATTCCTAGTGAATTGAATGCTAAATATTATGCTCAAAGAGCTAGTGCTGGATTGATCATTTCAGAGGCTACTCAAATTAGCCCACAAGGCAAGGGTTATCCTGCCACACCAGGAATTCACTCCCAAGCTCAAATTGAGGGTTGGAAATTAACAACCTCAGAAGTTCACAAAAATAACGGAAAAATATTTTTACAATTATGGCATGTTGGAAGAATTTCCCATTCATCTCATCAACCAAACGAAACCTTACCAGTTGCTCCTTCAGCGCTTCCAGCTAAAAATAGCGGAACTTACACAGCAAGCTGGAAACCTACGCCTATTCTAACACCTCGAGCTCTTGAAACCCAAGAAATTCCTGCAATTGTTGACGATTACCACCAAGCTTGCCTTAATGCTAAAGAAGCTGGATTTGATGGGGTAGAAGTTCATAGTGGCAATGGTTATTTACTTGATCAATTTTTACAAGATAGCTCTAATCAAAGATCTGACATCTACGGAGGATCAATTGAAAATCGCGCTCGTTTTCTTCTCGAGGTAATTGACAAAGCAATTTTGGTTTGGGGAAGTCATCGCGTTGGCGTTAGATTGTCACCTTACGGAACTTTTAATGACATGCGCGATAGTGATCCAATCGCTTTATTTAGCTATGTCTTAGAAAAATTGAATGAAAAAAATATTGGTTATTTGCATTTAATTGAACCAAGAGCAACAAGTGCTGGTGGCGATGAAAAAGTAGTTAAAGATGCTCCAAAAACTGCGGAATTATTTCGTAAAAAATTTAATGGCATATTAATTTCAGCTGGTGGATATGATCGCCAGAATGCAATCGAAACTTTAGAAAATAATTATGCTGATGCCGTAGCTTTTGGTCGATTATTCATCTCTAATCCAGATTTAGTTAGACGCTTAAAAGACAATCTTGCCCTAAATAAATATGATCGATCAACATTTTACGGTGGCTCAGAAAAAGGCTATACAGATTACCCTTTTTTTTCATAAATATAAATTTTCTAATGCTCAATTTAGATTTAAATTTTATCACATTACCGTGCATTTCTCTGCGACTTTTCTCAGGGGATAAACACAGCTTCTGCTAGTATTTGAAGTTGGAGTATTTTTTTGTTGCGGATTTAAATCTTCTAATTTTTCTAATATTCGTTTTAATGCATCATTATATCTTGGATCACCTACTTGAAATTTTGATTTTGGTAATTCGATATTAACATCTTTAATATCTTTTAAAAATAACTCAGCAGATCTTGAAGTGATATAATGTAGGTCATAAGTGGTATGGCCAGAAGTTGAAAGTTTTAATTGCTTTGCGCCTTCAATCATTTCAATGAATTTAGCAATATTTCTAAAATAAGCTGTATCGTCTTCCTTGACTCTATTTTCAAAAATTTGGGTTGATATTTTAATATAAGTTAATTTAGCATCAGCGTAACTAGGGTCAATTCTCAGAGCCGATGATAAAACCTCAAGACCTTCTTTTAATTTACCTTGTTTTTGCAAAGCCAATCCTTTTATTAAATAAGCAAATTTATATCCGGGATCTTTTTCAATTAAAATATTTGAACATTTTAAGGCTATATCAAGATAATAATTAGTATTATCGCCTTTTTCAGCTAATTTTAGAGCATGATTAGCAATTTCATAAGATGAATTAATTAAATATGGATCAGCGGAGATTAAATCACGATTAAAAATTTTATTTAGCACCTCCTTTAACTTATCTTGAGAGTCGAAAACTCCGCCTCCGTTATTTTCATCAAGAATATCTAACTCAAGTTGCTCCATAATGTTTAAAGCTTCTCGATGATAATTCAGCGCTTCTTCGATATTAACCTTATAATTGGATTGATTGCTTGACACAAGTTCTTGTTGATTTTGAATTGGTAGCTTTATTGGAGATGGAGAAATTTCTACATCTTCACCCTCGCGAATCTTGCGCTGAAACTTCCAAAACATCTAGAGAATTATTCACTGATTCTGAGCCTATAATAAGTGAAATTTCAGAACTATTATTTTGCCCGTTAACTCTTGTGTTAACTTCTAAAATTTTTTGCGAAGAAATGCTAGCATCTTCGCTATCTGGATTAATTAGCATCCTAATATCTAAAGCCTTTTTATAATATTTCAGCGCCTCATCTAATTTACCTTGAGACTCATAAACTTCGCCAATATTATCTAAAGCAGCAGCAACATCAAGACTGATTGGCTTAAGTTGCTCCATAATTTCTAAAGCCTCTTGATAGCTATTAAGCGCTTCTTCAAACTTACCTTGAGATTGGTAAACTGCACCAATATTATCCAAAACAGTAAACACACTAAGACTATTTGGCGCAAGTTCATTTCTAATAGCATAAGCCTCTTTATAATGATTAAGCGCTTCTTCAAACTTACCTTGAGAATGATAAACTACACCAATACTATTGAGAGCAATAGCGACGTTAAGAGTGTTTGTCTCATGTTGTTGTTTAATTTCTAAAGAAGCTCTAAAATATTCAAGCGCCTCATCTAATTTACCTTGAGATTTGTAAAATGCGCCAATATTATCTAAAAGAGGAGCAACATCAAGACTGATTGGCGCAAGTTGCTCCATAATTTCTAAAGCCTCTTGATAGCTATTAAGCGCTTCTTCAAACTTACCTTGAGAGCAATAAGTTACTCCAACACTATTTAAAGCAATAGCTAAATTAAGAGTGTTTTTTGGATGTTGTCGTTTAATTTTTAAAGATCTATTAAAAAAATTAAGCGCCTCATCTAATTTTCCTTGAGATTTGTAAACTGCGCCAATGTTATCTGAAAAAATAGCGACATCAAAACTAAAGTGCACCCAGCCAGCCAGACCAATTTTCTCCACGATAGGAGTAATCCTCGATAAATTTTATTAAAATTTATCGAAATCTTTTAAACACCACCAAGCTAATTCGCGTGAAATTAATTTGCAATTTTTTTTGCAAAATAAACTTCAGCAGGAGTTTTGTATTTCAAAGAT
>CAMDJZ010000053.1 GCA_945901265.1 Rickettsia typhi | reverse complement strand
GTTTTGTTTAGATTTAGTCAAAAGTTTAAGAGAAATTATAAGATAAAGATCTTAAACTGTTTTAATGTGATGATATTAGATCGACTCTCAAGGAAATAAAATTGGGGGTTTGAAAGAAATAAATTATCGCTCAATCATCAAAAATATTTATCAATTCTTCCTATAAAATGTTATTTTTCTACAGCACAAATTTCATCAAATCATTTTTGCTAGAAATCAAATCGCCAAGGTGATCAGTGACATATTTAGCATCAATGACAATTTCACTTTTTGCCTTCATTTCACTGGCGTTAAAGCTAATATCTTCAAGAATTTTTTCCATCAAAGTATGAAGTCTTCTAGCGCCAATATTCTCGACTTCACCATTAACGCGAAAAGCAATTTTTGCTATTTCTTTAATGCCATCATCGCTAAATTTTAGATTGATATTTTCAACAGCAATTAAAGCGCAATATTGCTTTATTAAACTTGATTCTGGCTCAGTTAAAATCCTATGTAAATCATCTTCGCTGAGAGGTTTTAATTGAACACGAATTGGAAAGCGACCTTGCAATTCTGGCAATAAATCTGCTGGTTTAGCTATATGAAAAGCACCTGAGGCGATGAATAAAATATGATCAGTTTTAATTATGCCATATTTGGTACTAATTGCTGTTCCTTCTACCAATGGTAATAGATCGCGCTGAACTCCTTCGCGAGAAACATCGCCACCTTTGATATTGCCACGCGCACAAATTTTATCAATTTCATCAATAAAAACTATGCCGTCATTCTCAACTGATTTTAGAGATTTTTTAATAATTTTATCTTCATCAATCATTTTGTTTGATTCTTCTTCAATCAATACTTTCAAAGCTTCTTCTATTGTAAAATGAGCTTTTTTTGTTTTTTGGGATCCCATGGCCTTACCAATCATTTCACCAATATTAATCATGCCAACTTGCCCGCCGGGGAAATCAAAATTTGACGAGTAACTATTGCTGTTATCCAGAATATCAATTTCAATTTCCTTATCATTAAGTTCTCCATTATCAAGCATTTGCGAGAATTTTTCTTTTGTTTCATCAAGAGCATTTTCGCCAATTAGAATTCTAAGAATTTTTTTCTTAGCGTGTTTTTGGGCTTTCTCAAAAATTTCTTTTTTCATTTCAGTTTTACTTTGCTTGATAGCAACTTCGATAAGATCACGAATAATCGAATCAACATCGCGACCAACATAACCGACTTCAGTAAATTTAGTTGCTTCAACTTTTATGAACGGAGCGCCAGCCAGTTTGGCAAGTCTTCGCGCTACTTCAGTTTTTCCAACGCCAGTTGGTCCTATCATCAAAATATTTTTGGGCATAATTTCTTCGCGAAGTGGAGACTCGACAGCTTTGCGACGAAAGCGATTGCGAAGCGCAATTGCAACCGATTTTTTAGCTTCGTTTTGACCAACAATATAGCGATTTAATTCCTCAACGATTTGCTTAGGAGTAAGGTTAAGTGAAAATTGCTGAATATTTTTTTTAATTTCTTTTTTCATGATCGATATTTTGCGAATTTATTTTTGAGCCATTATAACTTGCGTAATTAAGCCATAGAACAAACAAAAAAATTACTAAACTTGTTAATAAAATTGTTATTAGAATTTTCATAAATTTTCAAGAATTTTTACAATTTCATTTTGTAAATCAAAAATCCCATAATTTTTGCTAGCACTGGTGGAAATAATTGTTGAGCAAAATGTTCGGTATAATTTAAATTCATTTTGAATTTTTTCAAGAGCTAGTTGCTGTGCTGATAAATTTAATTTATCAATTTTGGTTAAAACAATTTGAAATGAAACGTTGTAAACATTGAAGAAATCGATTATTTCATAATCAAGAGCTTTCATGCCTTTTTGCGCTTCGATCAACAAAAAAACACGCTTTAGATTTTTACCATTAGCAATGTAATTTAAACTAAGTTCTTGCCAATAATTAATTGCCGATTTGGCGTCTTGAGCAAAGCCGTATCCGGGCATATCAACAATATGAAATCCGTCTTTAAAACCAAGAATTTTAAAAAAATTTAATTGTTTAGTTCGCCCTTTTGTAGCTGAAACTATGGTAATTTTTTTGCCAATCAAGGCGTTGATCAGGCTTGATTTACCGACATTTGATGCACCAATAAAGGCAATTTCAGGGAAGTGATACTGCGGTAGCTGTGAAAGATTATTAACTCCTAATAAAAACTCTGCATTACCGTTAAAAATTTTATTTACAATTAATTTTGCCATTTTTTAATTTTTATTGCCATGATGCATTTTCTTTTCGATATATTCAATCATTTTTTCACCAATATCAATTCCAGTAGCATTTTCAATGCCCTCAAGCCCTGGAGAAGAATTAATTTCAAGAATTTTTACGCCAGTATTGGAGCGAACCATATCAACTCCAGCAACCTCTAAATTCATTATTTGTGAAGCTTTAATGGCAATTTCGCGCTCCTTATCAGTTATTTCAATGGTCTTTGCAGTTGCACCTAAATGAATATTAGCACGAAATTCACCATCTTGAGCAATGCGTTCCATTGATGCCACAACCTTATTGCCAATAACATAGCAACGAATATCATGACCCTTAGATTCTTTGATATATTGCTGAACTAAAACATCAGCCTTGAGACTGCGAAACGCATTAATTACACTTTCAGAAGCTTTATTTGTTTCTGCTAAAACTACACCAACTCCTTTTGTACCTTCAAGAAGCTTTACAATTAAGGGCGAACCACCGACTAATTTTATTAAATCTTTAGTATCGTAAGATGAGTTAGCAAAAGAAGTAATTGGTACGTCAATGCCGTGTTGTGCCATGATTTGTAAGGTGTGAAGTTTGTCGCGTGAGTTGGTAATTGCTTGCGAACTATTAAGAAGATTGGTTTTCATTATTTCAAGTTGACGAATAATTGAGGAGCCAAAGAATGTCATCGCTGGCTTTAAGCGAGGGATAACATAATCAACTTTGCTTAATTTTTTACCTTCATCGTAAAAAACTTCGCTACTATTCGCAGAAATTTTGATGTAACAGCCACCAACATTAACAAAACTTATTTCATGTCCGCGTTTTTTTGCTGATTCAATAATGCGTTGATTAGAATAGAGTTTAGGATTTGAGGCCAATAAAATTATTTTCATAGAATTTTTAGTTATTTTGTGTTGAATTAATTAAAAAATTATATTCTATTTCAATTATTAGAAGCTGTATATTATTTTTAAACAATAATATTTTTAAAATATTAAATAATTTTAAATTCCACAGATTTTGATTCGCGATATGCTTTTAGAACTTCTTTTTTATTCTTTTTACCTTGCAAGAATGATTTTGAAACGTCAACAATTGTTTTTAATTGACTGAGAGTTTCTCGACCAATTAACATTCTAAAGGCCATGGAATCGCGATTGGCAAGGGTTAATTCAATTCTCGCTTTTTTTGTGCCAAGTCTCATATTTGACTTTATAACAATTCTTTTTTCTTTTTTGCCGCTTGAATCTGAAACCATTCTTCTTTCAATGATTCGAGCGATGCAACTTCTTTTTAATTTTTTATTTTTTTGTAAAGGATGAATATCGAATTTTACATATTCAACATCTTCAATAAAAAAACATTCAATGTTAAAAGCGTGAATCGCCGATGTTTTTGCGCCAGTGTCAACTTTGCCTTTAATGGCGGGAAGGGCAATGCAATCTAGAGAGCACCACTCCCTCCAGCCAATTGTTTTTTTAATTTTTTTATTATCCATGGCCAACATCATTTTGATTTCTTATGATGAGTTTTGTGATGATTTCGAGATCTTCTTGCGTATCAACGGATAGAGGATAGGCATCTACGATTGCAACTGCAATCGTCATGTTATTTTCAAGAGCGCGCAATTGCTCTAAACTTTCTTGCTTTTCAAGCTTAGAGCAACTAAGCTTAACAAATTTAGCCAATGCTGATTTTTTGTAAACATAAATGCCAATATGATGAAAATATTCACCACTTTTATCGGCACAATACGGTATTGCTGATCTTGAGAAATAAAGGGCGCGAGAATTGTTGCCAAGAGCAATTTTAACAATATTTGGATTATCAATTTCATGGCGATTTTTTATTACCGAAGCCACTGTTGCAATATCACAATCACTAGAATTGCCTAAATTAACAGCGCTGCAAATAACATTTGGATCAATATTTGGTAAATCGCCTTGCAGATTTGTGATGGTATCGTAATCACCGCCATGCTCTAGAAAAGCTTGATAAATTCGATCTGTTCCTGATTGTAATTGTGGATCGGTGATAATAAACTTAGCACCTATTTTATATGCTTCTTGAGCAATTTCTTTTCCATCACAGGCAATTATAACCTCTCCGGCATTGGCCTTTAAGGCTTGTTCATAGACTCTGTGAATCATTGTTTTACCGGCAATATCAGCTAGAGGCTTGTTAGGCAAGCGTGTAGATGCCATTCTTGCTGGAATTATAATTAAATTTTTTTGCAACATATTAAAACTAAAATTTGTGCTAAAAGCTTGTTTTGCAATATCCCATGGACTTATGAAATATTTAACTATTTTTAAATTTTTTAAATATGATGTAAAAAAAATTCTTCAAAAATTATTTTTTGCTTAGAGTATCTAAGTTAAAGAAATAGATTGATTTATTGTTGAATTTTTTATTTGAATTTTATTATACTTAGTTTTAAAATTTTTTTTCTAGTTATTTTTTTAATATGTTAGAAAAAAGTTTTTTAAAGTAAGAATATTGATCAAAAAATTGATAAAATCCTTAGGTAAAAATATAGATATATTAATTGCAAATAATCATTTTATAATAATAAATATTATTGCAATTAATTTCTAGTAGATATTTAATTCATAAACTTACCGTATAAAATTTAAAAATTTTACTCAAGTTTTCTTGAGCACGTAGCTCAGTCGGTAGAGCACCTCACTTTTAATGAGGTTGTCGTTGGTTCGATTCCAACCGTGCTCACCATTTCCCATAACTTATAAAAGTTGTTTTAGATTTTCACTTTTTGGATAATACAATTTTAATCATTAAAATCGCTATGAATTTTAGAAGCTCGAAAAATCTTTAATTTCTACTTTAATCCTTGATATCTTTGCATTTCTTTAAAAAAACCAAAAAAAATATTTTGTAATTTTTATAATTATTTTGTTCGAGCTGGATCTTTTAAAGACTCGATGGAAGAGCTGAGATATTGCAAAGTTGAATTATTATAAACTCCACAACGCGTCATAATTCTATTAACACACTCCTCTATTTTAATAAACAGATTATATTATAAAATACGGCTTAAAATAATTTAAGTTTAAAAAAAGATCATATCTTTTGAAAATATCTTATACCAAATCCACTAATTAAATTTGCTAATGCAAATTTAGCTTTGAGTTGAATCGCTTCACGGCGAACGAGATGATAAATTCTAGTCCTATATAATCTAGTCGTGCTCCGCAACGAGATAAAAAATTCTAGTCGTGCTTCGCAACGACATGGGCAACGAGATAAAAAATTCTAGTCGTGCTACGCAACGACATGGGCAACGAGATAAAAAATTCTAGTCGTGCTTCGCAACGACATGGGCAACGAGATAAAAAATTCTAGTCGTGCTTCGCAACG
>CAMDJZ010000052.1 GCA_945901265.1 Rickettsia typhi | reverse complement strand
CATAATTTTTTAAAAAAAACTTTTTTTAAATTAATATTTTTGAATTTTATGTCTCAAAACTCTCTTCGCCGAACTCCCACATCATCTTCAGCAAATAATTCCGCAACAGCAGAGAATCCCGAAAAAGATTTTTTGGATAATTTAAATTTATCATTATTAATAAATGAACTTTTAATTAATTATGGTAGTGATCAAATTAGCAAGGAAGAGGAGGAGCGCCTTGAATCATATAAAGCATTCGTTAATGATACTGATAGCGATGATCAAGGAGATATTTATGCCGCTTATCAACATCATCTCGATTGGAAAAAAATTGATCCAGAAGGAAATTTCGATAATCCTATTGGTATTGAACATTTTCGCGAGGTAATTCTCCACACTTTTCAAATTTTCAAATCTGCTTTTGAAGTTTTTTTTGATGATGATGATGAAGAAATTAAATCAGTATTATCTAACTTTGATGAAGAAAAACCTTTCTATCAAAGTCTATTTTCCACAGATGACAAAAAAATTCTCGTGCAAATGATGCAAGGTCTTACACCATATCTTACAAAATTACTGTCACTTGCTATTGATGGCACTGAGCAAAAAAAACAAACTGTAAAGAAATTTTTATTGATATTTCCATCATTACCCATATCTTCTGATTTTGCTTGTGTCGCGGGAAATAAACAGAGAATTGAACTAGCCTCTTCTATGCTATTTTCGAGAAATATTTTTGATGTCGCTTTGAGAAATACACTAAATGAAGAAATTCAAAAAATTTTTAAAGATGTTGATGATATCAAACAAGTGCATCTTTTTAGTTGTTTACTAGATTCTTTAACTCACTCTCCGGAATTAATCGCCTCAAGAGATTGCTACTCTAAATCACCTCAAGATAATATTGAGATCAGGGAAATTTTTTCTTTTATTTTTGAATCGCAACTAAAGTTAAAACAAAATTTAACCAAAACACTTAGTGAACTGGGGGATCTTTATTATGAGAATGTTTATAAAAAAATTTTTGACGAAAATGGCAAGGTAAATGAGTCTCTAGATCTTGGTAGAACATTCACTGAAATCATCGACCCATTTATGGAAAATTTAACACCTGAATCTTCAGGCATATTCGAATTTAGTAATAAATATTTATTTAACGATAAAGATCAAGAATCTGAATTCTCTAGCTCAAGTGAATTAAAAACTGAAGTGCAAAACGAATCAGATCAAGAATCTGAATTATCTATCTTTAATGAATTAAAAACTAAAGAGCAATTTATTGAGCAATTAAAAAAACATTTATTGCAAACACACAAAGCTTTATTTACACAAGATTATCCCAACTTCTCAGAACATCCTATTGATCCACAAAAAATATTTTCAGGTGATGAGAAAAATGGCTATTATTTAAATCCTTTTTCTGTTGTAAGTTTATCTAAATTGTTTGATCCGATTACTGAAAATAATTCGCCAGAAGAAAAAATTACTAAAAAAAATAAGATATATACTGGACTGATGTCGCTGAGACTTCTAACTCAAAATTTTGCCAATTCAAATGGACGTTTTTTACTACATTACTTTATAGAAAATTTTAATGATTATCACGCAACATCCTTTCAAGATTTTTTTTATAATAGTAATCAATCTTTAAAAGAGGAATATGAGGAATTTAAAGATTTGATTGAATCGATACTTAATGGGTTTACTGAAATCACAATAGAATATGAAGATAATAAGGATATTTTATCTTTATATTCAAAGTTAATTTTAAATTCATCAGGAGATGATTTTCAAACAGTAATCAATGAGTACCGTCAATTAAGCCTAAACAATGTTAATGATATAAAACTCCCAAATCTATTAGAATTTTTAATCATGGGCAATCATCATGATCTAGTAAAAAAATTGATAGAACTAGGTGACGATGATTTTTTATTATCGCTTATAGATAATTCTTCAGCCCTTAAACTAGCGATCAAAAAGAAGAGCTCAGTGATGCTTGATCTGCTTTTAAATATCGACATGAATTCTAATAAAAAAGTAATTATCAATTCTTATTTTGATAAGCAAAACATTTTGCTTAAAGCTTTTGAAAAAGGTAATGATAAATTATTTTTAATTATTGAAAAGATAGAAGAATATTTACAGGCTAATCCACAAGATGGAACTTCTATAAAAAATCTTTCAAATATAAAATATCCTCACGATGAGAAAACTGTTTTATCATTAGCAGTTGAATCAAGAAATTTAGAAGCCGCAAAAAAATTACTAGATATTGGAGCGGATATCAATAGTGAAAATTCATTCGGCATTACTCCGTTAATTTATGCTATCAGCTCTGGTGACATTAAAATGGTAAGAACGCTTGTTGATAGCCAACAATCTCTTGAATTAGAAGATGATTATGGGAATTCGCCACTCTCTATTGCCTTAGAAAAAAATCCAGTAATTAGAGAAACTTTAGTTGTAAGTTTATCTAAATTGTTTGATCCGATTACTGAAAATAATTCGCCAGAAGAAAAAATTACTAAAAAAAATAAGATATATACTGGACTGATGTCGCTGATACCTCTAACTCAAAATTTTACCCATTCAAATGGACTTTATTTCCTAAATTACTTTATAGAAAGTTTTAATAATTCTCACGCAACATCCTTTCAAGATTTTTTTTATAATAGTAATCAATCTTTAAAAGAGGAATATGAGGAATTTAAAGATTTGATTGAATCGATACTTGATGGGTTTAATGAAATCACAACAACATATGAACATAATAAGGATATTTTATCTTTATATTCAAAGTTAATTTTAAATTCATCAGGAGATGATTTTCAAACAGTAATCAATGAGTACCGTCAATTAGGCCTAAACAATGTTAATGATATAAAACCCCCAAATCTATTAGAATTTTTAATCATGGTCAATCATCATGATCTAGTAAGCAAATTGATAGAACTAAGTGACGATGATTTTTTATTATCGCTTATAGATAATTCTTCAGCCCTTAAACTAGCGATCGAAAAGGAGAGCTCAGTGATGCTTGATCTGCTTTTAAATATCGACATGAATTCTAATAAAAAAGTAATTATCAATTCTTATTTTGATAAGCAAGACATTTTGCTTAAAGCTTTTGTCAAAGGTAATGATAAATTATTTTTAGTTCTTGAAAAGATAGAAGAATATTTACAGGCTAATCCACAAGATGGAACTTCTATAAAAAATCTTTCAAATATAAAATATCTTCACGATGAGAACACTGTTTTATCATTAGCAGTTGAATCAAGAAATTTAGAAGCCGCAAAAAAATTACTAGATATTGGAGCGGATATCAATAGTGTAAATTCATACGGCATTACTCCGTTAATTTATGCTATCAGCTCTGGTGACATTGAAATGGCAAGAACACTTGTTGATAGCCGACAATCTCTTGAAGTAGTAGATGCCTTTGGGAATTCGCCACTCTCTATTGCCTTAGCGCGAAATCCAGTAATGGCAGAAATTTTACTAGATGGAGGAGCAGAAATTAATATCGACAAAATTAAGGCTAATAACTCAATTCTTGATTTATTGAGAATTAATCAAATAGAACTAATTAAAAAACTCATTGATCACGGACTTGACATTAATAACAGCTTCCAACCAAATCAAAAAGATGAATTCATCGCAGAAATTCTAAAAATAGATCCCCGACATATGGAATTTTTTCTTGAACGTGGTTTAGATTTAAAAACACAAAACACTCAAGATGAAAGGCCTTATTTACTCTGTAAATATTTATTAGATATGGATGAAGATGGCCAAAATAATCGGGAAGCAATGTTACAAAATCTAAAGATGATTTTTCTAAAGCATCCCGATGAAGTTATTAATGCTGAATTATTGGAAAAAATTCAAAAAGAAGGATTTAATGAAAATTTAAAATATGTGCTTGAGCTTGCTAAATTCGCTATTGAAAATAATCCAACCAACGAAGATTCCGAAATAATTAATATCGCCCAAAAAATTAAAAATAAAATTGACAATCTTCTAGATTGGGAATCGCAAATTTTAATTATTGGAAATTTTATAAGTCATCCTACCCAAAACTCTCTGGATGCGCAAAATGAAATGCAAGCCCGTAATGGTCCAAATAGATATAGATTTTCACAAGGGGGGGGATTAAAAGAAAAATTTGATGATCTTTTTTTGACAATGAAATTTATTGTAGAAGAAAATAAAGAATCAGAGCATAAATATAATGACAATTTCTTGGATAATTTTATAAAATTACTTGAATATCAAAAACATAAAGAATCGAATAATTTATTTACTCCAGACGAAAATAGTTTTTTTAAATTCATCGACAAGTTAATTCCATTGGAAAAAGAATGGATTATAAATCAAATTAACTCATTAAAAAATGATAATGTAACGCCAATTATGAAGCTTGCAGAAAGTCTAACTCCAGAAGATTTAAAATGTTTTAATTATTATATTTTTTATTTGGGATTTACTGATAAAATATTTTCTAATTCTTTAAAAGAAGATTTAATTATGCCTGAATATATTAAAGCTTTAAATTTAATTGATGAAAAGCAATTAAATTTTTTATTGAAAGATTTCAGAGATCTAAATATGAAGGGAAAAGAAGAATATTTAATTACATTAGGCCAAGATATTATGAAAGAGTTAAAAATAAAAAACAATTTATTGCGATTTAATGCTGATTTTCCACAACATAAAATAAGAAGATCACTAAGTACAAATTCGCTTCAAGCTACTAGGTTATTGAATCCTTCAAAATCGCTTAGACCTCCTAGCAGTCCGTGAGCGGCTAAATAATTTTTTAACACTCAATCTAAAATTTTATTTTAAGATTTATTTAAGGTAGTGATTATAAAAACTTAACTTTTAAATGTCGCAATTATTATAAAATTTGCCCTTTCATTTTCTAAATTTTATTCTATGATTTTATCGAATTTAAAAAATTAATTTCCTAAAAAAATAAATTAAAATTTACCAAAATGATTCTTCGCTATTCACGCCCAGAAATGACTAAAATTTGGTCACAAGAAAATAAATATCAAATCTGGTTTGATATTGAAATTTATGCCTTGGAAGCCCTTGAGAACCTTAGAGTTGCGCCAAAAAATACTGCCCGAAGAATTCGTGAAAATTTTTTAAAAGCCGGTGGTAAATTTGATACCCAAAGAATTGATGAAATCGAGCGAACTACAAAACATGATGTTATCGCTTTTCTTACTCATTTAGCGGAATTAACTGGCGAAAATTCTCGTTTTATTCACTTTGGCATGACGAGCTCTGACGTCCTTGATACTTGCTTTTCTGCGCAATTAAATCAATCTTGTGAATTATTAATTAAAGATTTAGAAATACTGTTAGAATCAATAAAAACTCGTGCTTTTGAACATAAGTTAACAATTTGTGTTGGAAGATCGCATGGTATTCACGCCGAACCTACCACATTTGGTTTAAAACTTGCAAGATTTTATGCTGAATTTAATCGTAATCTTCAACGTCTAAAAAATGTTAAAAATGAAATTGCCATCTGCGCTATATCTGGAGCGGTTGGAACTCATGCTAATGTTTTACCGCAAGTTCAAGAATATGTTGCAAAAAAATTAAATTTAATTCAAGAGACAACTTCAAGCCAAGTAATTCCCAGAGATCGACATGCAATGTTTTTTTCAGTTCTTGGGGTTATTGCATCTTCAATTGAAAATATTGCTACAGAAATTCGTCATTTGCAACGCACAGAAGTTTTAGAAGTTGAAGAATTTTTTTCTTCAGGACAAAAAGGTAGTTCCGCTATGCCTCATAAACGCAATCCCGTGTTAAGCGAAAATTTAACTGGTTT
>CAMDJZ010000051.1 GCA_945901265.1 Rickettsia typhi | reverse complement strand
TTGGCGTTATATGATTAATTTAATTTAATAAATTGATAAGCTTGGCATATAGAATTATTGTCACTAAATGAAGTTACAATAAGGATGAATATTGATAATCAAATTGTAATTTTGGTCTTTGGTCTTTGGTTGTTAGACCTTTTGTCAAATTTACGATGTTGAGAATTAGATTTTGGCAAGTTATGCGCATTTAAATTATTGTTTTTGTAAGATTTTAGCAATAATTTATACTCTTATTTATTGGCTTTGTGGCAATCAATATGCTTTTGCTGGCTAGTCGATAATTAGATAATTTTTTAATTATCGACTAATCCTAACTACCTTTTTGCGTTAAATTTTTAAGTAATATTTTGCAAACTTTCTGTAAGATTTTTAGTTATGCAAAATTATTTAAATAAGTCACTAGGTTTTAGGACTTTAATCCCTAATTAGCAAATTATTTTGATTGAAAATTTAGTTGTCATGTTTTCTAAATATTGATCAAATATAATTTGTTAAAGTTTTTGAAATATATGAAATGCCTCAAATTTTTGTGAGATTTAACTTGCTGAGCATTTCTATAATTATCAAAATCTTTTGGATCAATGAAGTTTGGCATTTATTACAATTGTGAATTATTTATAATTCTCGATTCTGTAAATTAAGGCTATAGCAAGTATTGCGAATAGATTAGGAACAATTTTTTGTGAGATTTTAATTGTTTCTAAGTCGTTATATTTGTTTGATTGTCCAAAATTTAGTGGCATAAGTAAATCTATATTTACTAAGCAATTAAACCCTTGGCTAAAGCTATTTTATTGGTTTTTAAGTTTTCTAATAAAATAGTATTTTTAACTAATTTTTGCTTTTTAGTTAAAAATAGCTACAATTTTAAATAGTTATTCATCAGTAACTATTAATCACTAAAGATAAATAAGTTAATATTGTGAAGTAATTATTTTGATTTTAATCATATTTTTTAAGAAAGGTTTAATTTTTATAAAGATTGATTTGTAAATTTATTAAATTTGTTAGCAAATATTGCACCTACAAAAAGTTTAGTAATGCCCATATGGCATTGCTATTCTAGGTGATTAATCGTTGATTAATTAGAAATTAAATTCTCTTTGATCAGCGGTTAATCACCGAAAATGATTTTATTCTTATCCAATTTTTAATGAATTATTTATAGAGAGAAATTTTGATTTTTTATTTGCTACTTTTAGAAATTTTAAAGTAAAAATTTATAGGAAAGCACAGCAATTAAATTTAATGGCAAATTTTAATTTTAAAAATAATAAATTAATTACCTTAAGAGTTGACCCCCCAATCAATTATCATTGTTAATAAATCTATTGAAGGCTTGATATATAAGCTTTTCTTGAGGTAAAGACCTACTCCTTCAGCTTAAAAATTATATTAATTTAATTGATAATGAGTGGTAAATCTTCTAAAGAATTTTCAATTCTATAATTTTTTTGAAATTATGCATCAAATGACCTGAAGTGATAAAAATTTATAACGGCCAAGTAGTTTATAATTGTAAATGTTTAATCTCATCTTCAATTGCCTGACAAACCTCTTGAGTTCTTGAGATATGTGGAGCATGTCCGCATTTATTAAAAATGTTACTTTTAAAATTATGACAATATTTTTGAAAATAATCTTTTTGTGAAATATTGACAACCATATCGCCAGATCCATGAAAATAAAGGATAGCTGGCATTTTACTCATATCTAAATCAAAACAAGAAAAGCGACATAATTCCTCATACCAAAATTTTATTTGTTTAAAATTTTTTTGATTTATCGCTAAACTTTTAATAATTTCTTTGGAATTGCGATCATTCATCGCATTTAAGATTAAAAATTCTTTAAGCATAATACTAGAATCATTGTCAAGCAGGTCATTAATCTTTTTATATAATTCTTGCGACATACCCGAATTAATGCGTGAATCTTTAAGCATCTGAAATGGTGGGGCTAGTAAAATTAAGAGTTTCGGATTAATAATATTATTGGCAATTGCCCGAATTAATAATTGTCCACCCAAGCTCCAACCCATGGCAATTTCGCAGTGAGAAGTTTCTTTTAACTTTTGAAAAAAGTCATCGACACTGTCAAAGTTAGAGTAGTCTAATGAATAAATCTTATAATCGTTTTTAATTGATGAGTTGGTGAAAACTATTTCTAAACTATCATGTTTTTGAGCCCATCCACTCAAGCATAGCAGGGTTTTAGACATTTTTTATTTATTTTTTTTCGCTAGAAACGAAATCAAAATCACCGAATTTATTTTTGAATTTACTAACCATTTCATTGTTAGCATTGATAAAGTTTCCACCTTTTTCTTGCCAAGCTGGGTGATTTTTAGGATCAACATCGAGGTGAAGAACGCTATCTTCTTTGCCCCATGTTGTTAGAATTTCAAAAGCTGAGCCATCAGTCATCTGAACCTTTACTTTATGTTGCTTAGGATTGTTCCCCTCTAGCTTTGTTTTGGCAACTGTTTTTGTTTTTGACATTTTAAAGAAAATTTAAGTTTGACTTATTTTTTACTTGATTTACAATTAAAAATAGTAATTTTAGTTAATTATTTCATATCAAAATTTTTTGTCAATAGGTCAAGTTCATTTAAATTCATTTTAAAGAAATTCCTTGACATCGGGGGAAAAATTTCAAAAATCGATTGTTATATTATCTATAAAATTTAATTAAAAGCTGAATTAATGAAAAGAAGTTTCTTGTTAGGAAAAAAATTGCTCGAACTAGGATCTCTAATGCTTGATATAGTAGTTCTTATTATTAAAAGGGTTATAAAAATCGCTTTTACCAAAAGAACCGTTTTGTTTGTTACTAATGAAAAAATTAGAAGCGTTAATTTAGGTCCGTTATTTCAACTGGTGATTGTTTTTTTTATTGCGTGGGTAATAAATCTGTTTAATCAATCGGCACGTTATCACGAAATTCTTGATGAAAAATCCCAAGAAATCTCTAGATTAAAGTCAATGAATTCCTTTTTTGAAGATGAATTTAATGACGTTAGCACTAGATTAAAGAAGATAAATGAATACCTTTCTTCAACTATAGGTCCCAAGAGAAATGTTAAAGAAATACGCGACGATTCAAATCCAAAAGTTAAGTTGCCGCAAAACATTGACCGCGACCAACTTTCTAAGCGTGAAAAAAATACTTTAAGCAGTATCGTTGAAACTAAGGAGCAGATCACCGATATTCAAAATATAGCTCGCGATAGGATTAAAAAAATAGAGGCAGTGATTAATATTACAGGTTTAAATGTTAAAAAATCAAAATCATTGTTTAAAAATTTTAACAACAAAGATCATATGAAGGAAGCTTCGCTTAATAATCCTAACGATCTTAAAACGGCTCAAGGAGGACCGCGTGAATCTGGAAGACTTGATGAAATGGTTAATAATTCTATTGGATCAAACTCCCAAGATCATGACTTTGCCAATCTTCAATTTTCTAGCGAGATTGATTATTTAATGGTTTTGGAAAAATTGACCCAAGCACTGCCTTTTAATCGTCCTATGAAAAATTATTATATTTCAAGTACATTCGGTGTTCGTGTTGATCCAATTACCCAGCGTTATACTCAGCATAATGGCCTAGATTTTGTTGGCGTTACCAATGAAAAAATAATTAGCCCTTCCGCTGGCAAAGTTATTCTTGCTGGAAGATTTAGTGATTATGGTAATGCTGTTGTAATTGATCATGGTTACGGAATTACAACTCGTTATGGCCATCTTTCGGCCTTAAAAGTTAGAGAGGGAGATGTTGTTAAATCAGGTCAAGTTATTGCTTTTCAGGGCAGTACCGGAAGAAGTACAGGCGCTCATTTACATTATGAAATTAGATATAAAAATACCCCGTTAAATCCTAGAAAATTTTTAGAAGCGGGGCAAGTTTTAAATGATTCAAATCCTAAATATGTCAATAGCTAAAATAAAATCAAGACTTGGTGCCGTTAATAGCAACAGTGTTGGAAAAAAATTTGGAGCGATCACTTCATCTATTAAATCTACCCCAACAATAATTGCGCGTGACTTAGTTATTGAAGGTCAACTTAAAAGTTCAGGAACAATTGAAATTGAAGGTGTAGTGAGAGGAACGGTCCATGGTAATTCAGTTATATTAAGGGAAGATGGGCTCATAGAGGGTTTAATTTATGCAGAGTTTTTAAATATTAGAGGTAGGTTTGAAGGAACCATTAAGGCTAAAAGCATTAGTGTATCTGGAAAAGCTAAAATTACCGGTGAAATTGAATATGACTCTTTAGAAGTAGAAGATGGCGCCTCAATTGATGGTCAGTTTAAAAAAATCCAATCAAACATAGATAATTAAAAAAATCCTATTTAATTATCGATAATAAAAAATAATAATTATTGTTTATTTTAAGCAAAATATTTATTTGTAAATATTTGTTATGAGGAATAATTTATTTTAAAGATAATTATTTTTTCTGATCAATTAATTTATTGTTGAAAATACAGAGAAGTCCATCGGCAAGTCTTAAAGTGAATTGCCTTGCTACAGTTGGAATTAAAACATATCGATCACGAACCACATAAGTTAAAGGAATCTCTGCCCCACCATTATCAACCATGCTGATCGTTGGAATTACTAGATTATCATTAGAAAATTGAAAATGAGTTTCTGCGCCATCATCATAAACTTTAAGAGGCATTATATCATCAGATCTTCCAGCTACGCGATAATCAAAATTTAATTCTACACCTTCTGGATTTCTTTCGATAATTGAAGGCAATGGCTCATCAACTCGAGCTTGAGGTGTTGGAGTAAAAACTATCTCGTTTATTTTTGCAATTTTAGGTAGCATAGGAGTTGGTGGAATTCTTGTGGCAATGTTTGGAACATATAGTTGGGGAGGTATTGGAAGAGGTTGGCCAATTTGCGGATAAAAAAAGCGAATCGTGTAAACCAAATCCTCATCTGCTTTGCCACTATATTCGTCAGAGCGAATATCAAAATGATAAGTTCTTTTGTTGGTAATAATAGTCATATTTGTGTGAGCTGCTATTTCTAATGGACGAATAAATAAGCGCTTACCAGCGGGAGTTAAACGCCATGCAAAAGCTTCGCCAATTGAGATCATTTCAATTTCTTCATCGCCAGAAAATTCTATAAAAGATTGGTAATTATAAAAAAACTTTAATTCATAAACCTCGTTGGGGTTATAAACCAAAGTACGAATTCTTGAGTCTGTTGTAATCGGAGTTTGGGCAAAGGCTGGTGAAGAAAAAATCAGCCATAAGGTAAGTATTTTAAAAATATTCGCAATTTTAAATTTATTTTTCATTTTAAAATTTTTCATTAGTAACTAAACACCTCTTCGGCGATTGAATATCTATTAACTTGGAAACCAAGTGGATTAATCAACCTTTCTTCGGTGGTAAGTTGAATGTTTGGAGAAAAATAAAATCCTAAAGTTATTACTTCATCAACAGTCTTTGATGTTGATTCAAAAATATCAACTTGTCTAACAATCCTGATTTGCGCAATATTTTGTTCTTGAAATAAAATTGATTTTATTCTTACCGAAACTTTTGAATTTGCGCCTAATTCTCTAGCGTTGATTCTAGATTTATATTCGGCGTAAACGTTAGGTGATGAAAATAATCGCACTTCTTCAATGTCAGTTTTATATGTTTTGGGATCATATCCACTAGCCAGATGCACATATTTATTGATAAAAAATCTTCTAATAGCTTGATCACCCGTCAAGTATCCAGCGCTTATTTGATCAACAACTGTGGCTATTCCAGTTTTTTCTTCAACCTCTATAACATAGGGCTCAAGAGATTTAGAAGACATTATTGTTTTTACAAAAATAATCGAAATTGCCACTGAAAACATCGACACTAAAGTGAATAAAAGTAAAATATTTCTTTGAACAACAACGATCTGGTAACGATTTGAGTACCAGCTTTTTATTTTTGATTTGGATTTTTTATTTTCGGTCATGGAATATTGATAAATCCTAGAAAATTAAGCTTGGAGGTTATATTAATTTGTTATTAAAAAAACATTTAATTTACATCCAAACATTTAAGTCTAGAAACCTAAATCGCTTGATTAAATATTTCAAGTAGTCTT
>CAMDJZ010000050.1 GCA_945901265.1 Rickettsia typhi | reverse complement strand
AATATTAATCATAAAAATATTAACGAGAATAATTTACGGACGTTAAAAAATAATTTTTCTAATCATAAAAATTTTATACCTAATAATTTTGATATCAACTCAGTTAACGAAACACAAAATCAAGAATATGAGTTTAATGATGCCTATATTTTAGCAGAAATTATTGCCAAAAAAATTTATTATTGGGTTCAAGATAAAAGAATAATTTCAGGAAAAAATACCTCTGTTAATTTTGGTGATATTATGATTTTACTGCGCAAGCGTATTACATTATTTCCCCCGCTACTAAGTCAAGCACTGCATCGCTATAATATCCCATTTTCTTCTACTCAAAATATTAATTTCACTGAAAGTTTAATAATTCAGGATTTGCTAAGTGTGGCGAAATTTGTTTGTTTAAAAGAGGATGATTTTAATCTGGTGCATCTTCTTAAATCGCCTTTTTTTAATTTTGATGAAGACCAGATTTTTTTTATTTGCCAAATAAAAAATCAACATAAAATTTCAGTTTTTGAAGCATTAAAAAATAATAATATTTATGAACATCTCAATTCAATTATTGATTTTTCTAAAAAATTAACGGTTTATGAATTTTATTATTTTTTAATTAATCAGCAAAATTTTCGTAAAAATTTTATAAGTCGTTTTGGCTTTAAATCAATAGAGGTGCTTGATAAATTCCTTTTAAAAATTACAGATTTTTCCAAAAAAACAACTTTTGATTTGCAGTTATTTTTAGAATTAATAGAAAAAATCGATCCCCAAATAAAATTAGATTCATTTCTTGAGGATGCTGTAAAAATTACCACAATTCATTCTGCAAAAGGTTTAGAATCTCCAATTATAATTATTCCTGATTGCAATATTAATCCTTTTGGCAAGGATAATAATATTTTATGGAGCGATAAGGATGAAATTTCTTTTCCAATCTGGTGTGCAAATCTAAATAATAATTTTCATGATCCACTTCATAAAATTAAAAATAATGAAAAATTATTAAGTTATGAAGAAAATTTACGCTTACTTTATGTTGCGATGACTCGCGCTAAGGATGAAATTTATATTGCTAGCTATGGCAGTAAAAATTTTGACAAATCTTGGTATAATTTATTTTGTAATCTTGTTGATGATGAATTTCAGCAAACTAAAATTAACGATCTTATTGAATTTCTTAATTCGCCAAATCAATTATTAACCAATGATGAAATCAATGACAAAAAATCTGAACTTAAATCATCAAATTTAATTGATCTACAAAGTAAATCACTTGAGAAGATTTTTTATTTAAATGAATTAAATGTCCCCAATAATAAGAATTTAGAATTTGGCTCTAATTACAGCAAAATCAAGGGCTTATTGATACATAAAATATTAGAGATAATAGGAAATAATTATCAAAAACCATTATTGGTTCTTAATCAATATTGCTCAAAGTTAATTGAAAATACTAGTTTTTTAGATCTTAAGACTAAAAATCAAATTAGTGATATGATTGGTAATTTTCTAAAATCGCAACATTTCAAAGATATCTTTCATGGCGATGTAAAATGTGAAGTTGAAATCAATTTTAAAAATATTTTCGTAAGAATTGACTTGTTAGTTTTTAAAGAAGATGAAATTCTTATTATTGATTACAAATCTGATGAGATCATACCAGAATTGATTCCACAACTTTATCAGGAGCAATTAAAAAAATATTTATCAATTGTTGAAAATCTATATTTTAATAAAAAAATACGCTGTGCAATTTTGTGGATGAAAGAACTAAAATTACAATTTTGTAATTTAGATTAATTTAATTTACTAAATAAGTTTATGAGAAATTATTATTCAAAAATATTGCCATTCAATTCTTAAGAATCTTTCCAGCCTTTTCTTTTTAGGAAAAATTCATAGGAATCTTCAAAGCTGAAAGTTCTATCTTCATCAAAAACTACTAATTTATTAGCGATTTTTTTAAGCATTCCTTCATCATGTGAAACCATAATTACCGCACCTTCGAAGCTTTTTATTGCCTCTTTAAGTGAGTCACAAGATTCCATATCAAGGTGATTGGTTGGCTCATCAAGCAATAATAAATTTGCGCCTTTTAATAAAATCTTGCCGAGCATTACCCGACTTTTTTCACCACCCGAAAGTACTGAAATTTTTTTATTAGCCAAATCATTTGAAAACATCATATTACTGCAAACTTGTCGAACACGACTTTGCGGTAAACGCTCATCAACCTTTTGCAACTCTTCATAAACGCTTGAATTCTTATCTAGGCGATCAATATTCATCTGTCCAAAAAAACCAACTTCAACTTTATTATGAACTTTAACTGAACCTTTTATTGGATGAATATCCTGAATTATCAGCTTAAGTAAAGTTGATTTACCTTTGCCATTTTTTCCAATTACACAAATTCTTTCACCATTGGCAATTTTAAAAGATAAATCATTAATCAATAATTTTTTTGGATCATAGCCAAAGGTTAAATTTTCAACTTCAACTAAATTTTCCTTACTGTTAAAAATCTTATGATTAAAAGCAAAATCAAGATTTTGGATATTATCTAATTTTTCCTTTACATCAATTTTATCAAGCATTTTTACCCGTGATTGAACTCGACTTGCTTGACTTGCTTTTGAACCAAAACGATCGATCCACTCTTGAGTTTTTTGACGTTGTTTTTCTTCATTGACTCGTGTTTTTTCGTAAATTTCTTCTTCAGCTGAAATTTTTTCTCGAAGACCTTGGGTATTACCCGAAACCTTTTTAAAGCTATTGCGATGGATCAACAATGTGTGCGTTATAACGCTATCCATAAAATCACGATCGTGAGTAATTAAAATTAATTCGCCATCCCATTCACGTAAAAAATCTTTTAACCAACGAATAGAATGAATATCGAGATAGTTTGTAGGTTCATCAAGCAATAACATTTGCGGTTCAACCAATAATAATTTTGCCAAATTTAATTTAACTTGATAACCACCTGAAAAATTTTTAGGATCTTTTTGCAAATCTGCTTCGCTAAATCCCAAACCATATAAAATATTTTCACCCTTCCACCCTTCATGTTCACGATCTGCAGGTAAAACTGAACATATTTCGTCTAAAACAGTGTTATGGGTAAAATGAATATGTTGCTCTAAATGCCCTATTCTGTAGCCACGCGGAATTTCAACCGATCCGCTATCTGGATCTAATTTTTTTAAAATTAATTTTAAAAAAGTCGATTTACCGCTACCATTTCGGCCAATTAAACCAACTTTTTCACGGGGATTAATTATAAAATTTCCTTCTGAAAAAACTTCTCTTCCTGAAAATGAAATTGATAAATCTTTAGCTCTAATCATATTTTAATTTTTTTAATTTTCGACGGGATCGATGTGAATCATCATATCAAATACCGGTAATTGTGAATTTACATTTTTCCTGATGTCATCTACAATATCATGACTTCTTCTCACTGTCATATCGCCATCAAGCTCGATATGAACATCAACAAAAATTGCATCGCCCATTTTTCTTGTTCTAAGATTATGACAGCCCTTAACTTCGGGAGACGAAATTATCAACTGAAGAATTTTAGCGGTTTCTTCACTCGATGTTGCGCGGTCCATTAAATCATGTAATGCATTCCATGAAAATTTAAAACCAGTTTTAGCAATAATCAAGCCAACAATCAATGCTCCAACAATATCCAAAACTGGATAACCCATCAATGAACCAATAATGCCAATTGCTACTAAAAAAGACGATGCCGCATCAGATCTGGCATGCCAAGCATTGGCAACCAACATTGACGAACGCACTTGCGTTGCAACTCTAAGCATGTAGCGAAAAAGAATTTCTTTTATAATCAATGCTGAAATAGCAACCCATAAGGCTTGAATTTGAATTTGCGAAGTTGTAGTTGAAAAAATAATTTTATGGCCAGCACTCCATAACATCATTATTCCAACACCTATAAGTGACAATCCTATAAAAAGCGAAGCAGCATTTTCAAAGCGTTGATGGCCGTAATTATGATCTTCATCAGCAGATTTACTACCGTGATGATTGGCAAATAAAACTACAAAATCAGAAACTAAATCGCTGAGAGAATGAATTCCATCAGCAATCAACGCGCTAGAATGCGAAATAAATCCAAAGAATATCTGGATAGAACCAAGAATAACATTAACAAAAACACTTATTAAAGTGCTTTTCCTTCCTACTCGCTGTTTTTTTACATTATCAACCAAATCATGATTAATTAAGATTTCTTGCATATTAATATTTTAAATATGTTTAGTTAAGAGTATTAAATTTTCTTAAAGTTTGTTTTTTTTATTATTTTTTATTAGGTATAAATAACATGAATTTTGCCATATATCTTTTAAATAAAAACAGGTACGCAACATTAATAACATCGATTAAAAGCATTAAATTCGCAAATAATTCATGAGTCTCGGATAATAAATTTTCATCATTATCATCTTTATTTTCATGGCGATTTTTGTGATGATCGTCACGATCTTGAGAAGCAAAAGAATTGGTAAAGATTTTTAGATCCACAAAATCAATTGCCCTACCCTTATCCATTATTAATCCCGTAACACAAACGCCAATCAAACAAATCGCTATTAAAAGCATTAAAATTTTACTTATCAAGGGATGAGTAAAAAAATTTGATAAATTAATTCCTAAACAAGAAGGGTTAAAGCGGTTTAAGGAAACTTGTTGATCACCTGTAAAAGCCCAAATTATACGAATAATTATTACCACCGTAACACCATAGCCGAGCCAAGAATGGATATCCCAAACTCTCCGGTTACGTAAGAAGCAATAGCTAAAATTGCTAGAATTGCATGGTAAATTCGAATGTGATGAATCGTTGTCATTTGTTTAAATTAATTATTTTGAAGTTGCAATTTTAGTTTGAGACTATTTTTTAAACAATTTTCAAATTAATATTAGGACAGCGATATCAAAGATTCAATCAGTTAGTGTAATTTTTACCAGTTTATTAAAAATTAATCATTAAATATTAATGCAAAACTTCTTTACTTTTTTTATCAAAAAAATAAATTTATTTTATTAAATTAATGAATCCAGCAAATATGAAGATATTAGGTGAATATAAAGTTAACGAAAAAATAAAATTACCTCATACGGGTGATACAAAATATTCTAGAGAACTTTTTTTTAAGAATACAAATATGAATCTTCGACAATTACTTGAAAATAGATATTCTTGGATGAATAATTACATAGAAGAAAATCATGTTGGCATCGAGGTTGGAGCAGGAACGGGAATTGGCAAAGAATTTATCAAAAATAAAAATTTTAAGCTAACCGATTACTTTGAAAATGAATGGCTGGATATTAAAAATATTGACGCTCTTAATACTAAATTTGAAGATAATTCATTTGATTTTGTAGTTTCCAGTAACATGATTCATCATATTTCAAGTCCAATTAAATTTTTGGAAGAAATGAGTAGAATTCTTAAGCCCAATGGAAAATTAATTATTCAAGAAATTAATTGTTCATATGTTACGAGACTCATATTGGCATTAACTAATCACGAAGGCTATAATTACAATATCGTCAATATTTTTGATCGATCAATAATTTGCAATGACCCAAATGATTTATGGTCAGCCAATACCGCAATTCCAAATTTGCTATTTGACGATGCAGAAAAATTTCATAAAAATGTAACATTTTTCAAAATTGATTTTCGCGAAAATGATGAGTTTATAACATTTTTAAATTCGGGCGGAGTAATTGCTAAAGTTTTTTATATTCCTTTGCCAAAAATAATCTTAAAAGCGATTCATTGTTTTGACAAATTGATAAGCAAATTATTTCCAAAAATTTTTGCAATGCAGATGCAAGTTGTTTTATCTAATACCAAATTAACTTAAAAGAATTTGTTGATTAAGCTTTATTTTTTCTTGATATAAAAAAGCTTTTCGCCGTTGAGATTTAAAGATTCACTTTTTTACATTTTTTATCTTATGATGTTAAATTTTTTTTAAAAAAATTCTAAAAATTTTAATGATCTAATTGAATTGCCTTGAAGAAGTTGATTTTTTCAACCTCTTCAAGACCTAGGAAAGATGATTTATTGAGCAACTGGATTAGCTGAATTTGGTTGAGCTTGAGGTTTTAGCTGTTGAGCATTTTGAGCCTTAGAATCTTGTCTTTGCTGTCTAAGATTTTGTTGCTCTTGCTTCAATGATTCCTTTTGCTGTTTTAATTGTTGCTGTTGTGATTTTATCTCTTCTCTTTTTTTATTTAATTCTTCTTGTTTTTGTTTATTTTCTAAACTTTGCTGTTGAACCATATTTGGTTTTTTTTCCATTGGTTTAGGTTGAGGAGCATTGGGAGAATTTGGCTGAGGAGAATTTGAGGTCGAAGAATTTTGTTGAGGTTTTTGTTGACCTCTATCTTGACGATTTTCTTGACGATCTTGTCTTTTTTCTTCTTTATTTTCACGGCGCTCTTGACGATTTTCTTGTCTTTGATCACCACGCTCTTGACGATCTTGTCTTTTTTCTTCTTTATTTTCACGGCGCTCTTGACGATTTTCTTGTTTTTGATCAGATCCATTTTGCTGTCCTTGACCTTGTGGAGCTTGTCCTCTTGGTGGTTGTCCTTGTCCTTGACCTTGTTGTCCTTGACCTTGACCTTGTGGAGCTTGTCCTCTTGGCGGCTGTCCTTGTCCTTGTTGTCCTTGACCTTGTGGCGCTTGTCCTCTTGGTGGCTGTCCTTGACCTTGACCTTGTGGAGCTTGTCCTTGTGGCGCTTGCGCAAGAGCCTGAGAACTAATAATTGCTAGAATAGCAGAAATTTTGGCAAAATTTTTCATAATTTTTTTTTGAATTAATTATTTCGGACTAATATCCCGAAGTTACTTAGTAAATTATTTTCAAAAAAAAATCATGCAATATTTTAGATTATTCTTGTTTCA
>CAMDJZ010000049.1 GCA_945901265.1 Rickettsia typhi | reverse complement strand
TGCAATTGGTACAACAGCCTTAAGGGTTTTGGAAAGTGTTGTTAATGAAAAAAATCAAGTTGAAGCAAAAAAATCAACAACAAAAATTTTTATTACTCCACCTTATAATTTTAAAATTGTGGATATTTTATTAACAAATTTCCATCTTCCTAAATCCACATTATTTATGCTGATTAGCGCATTTGTTGGCAAGGAAAATGCCAAAAAAATTTATCGACATGCAATAGAAAAAAAATATCGATTTTTTTCCTATGGAGATTCGTCTTTATTGTTTCGCGCCAAAGATCATTGAGCAATATTAAGATTTTCTATGCCAATGAGCGATTTGTCAGGATTATAAAATTTATCTAAAATTGCTTGTTTATGATTTTTTAAAAGTCTTTCATCCATTATTCTGGTTTTATTTACATAATCGACAATATCATTAGTTATTATTTCATAATTATCCTGATCAATAAAAATATGGATGTAGGGATATTCAAATTTATTACCAAAACTTGGTAAATGTTTTTTTTCTATAATAAAATCACCAATATTTTTTTCATTTAAATTATTATTCCAAAAGCATTTTATCTGTCCAAAAAATTCTTTTTCACTACTAATGTAAAATGACTGACTTCTCGTTTCCCCAGGATTTATATGGCTCAAGCTAATATGATGATTGGGAAAATTGCAATTAATTGAATTCAATGGTTTACCGCTGCTATTGCTAATATAAATAACCGGACTTTCATATTTTGTTTGGCAATTAACAATAATTAACAAAAAAATTATAAAATATTTATTCATCTTTATTGTTATTTTCTTTTTTGAATAATTCGTTAGTTTTAATAGCTTTAGCGAATCGAGAATAAGCAAAAATTGCGCTGTAAATCAAGCCATCTCGACCATATATAAAATATCGGCGAATAAAATAAGCTTTAAAAAAAGCTAAAATTGGCGATAAAAAAATTTTAAAATAAGAGGTGTTTTTATTTTTTAAAAAAGCATCTTGCGCTTGCATTGAAGAATAATAATTTATTTTGTCTAACCAGTGGCTAAAAGAACGAAAAGATTGATGATAAATTATGTTTTTTAACTGAAGAATTTTAAAGTTATTTTTTGAATTAAGTTCTACAGAATCATGTACCGAGCTATTTTTAAAACCAGCTAAATCCTTGCGATAAAGTCGCAATTGATTATAAAAATAAGCATATTTTTTTGGTTTATTTTCAAAGCGAAATTTATTAACAATTTTTACACGAAATCCTGCAACATCTTCAGGAATATTTTTGCTAAAAATTTCGATAATTTCTTGCGCTAATTCTTCACAAACTTCTTCATCAGCATCAATATTCAAAAGCCATTGATTACGACATTGATGTTCTCCAAAAATTTTTTGTTGACCGTAACCTTGCCAATCATTATTTATAACTTTTGCATTATTTTCTTGGCTAATTTTTTTAGTTTCATCACTACTATTTGAATCAATAACTAAAATCTCATCGGCAAATTTTTTTACAGCGCATATGATTGGCGCAATTCTATCGGCTTCATTTTTAGCAATAATAAAAACTGAAATCGGTATCATAAATTTGTTTGATTTTAAAATTTTTTATATAGGATTTTAACAGATATAAATTCTGTTTAACTAAATTCAACTTATTTTATTATGAAAAAATTATCGAAGAAATCAATAATTATTGCTGGATTGACTCTTTTGTTAATTGGCTTTTCTGCGTTAGTGGTTCACAATTACAAAAATAAAACTTCGTTTAAATATTTAAATAAAACAGCAGAAGATCTTAAGCCTGAATCTACCCAAGAGCAAGATCGTGTAAATCAAGAATTACTCAAGGAGCAAGAAAAACTTGCTGAAACTCGCAAAAATAGCGATCTACTAAAAATACTTCCTAATGATTACGTTATAGGAGATAGTAAAGCTAAAGTCTTAATTATCGAATATGCTTCGCTTTCATGTCCTCATTGTGCAATTTTTTATCGTGAAGCATTTGAAAAAATTAAAGATGAATATATTAATACGGGGAAGGTTCGTTTTATTTTTCGTGATTTCCCACTTAATCAACAAGCTTTAACCGCAGGAACTGTTGCTGAATGTATTGCTAAAGATAATAAAGAAAATGCTACAGAAAAATATCACGAAACTATTAAAATTCTTTTTAAAACCCAAGATAGTTGGGCTTTCGATCCTAAGTATGATGAAAAATTAGAAGCGATTATGAAGTTGGATGGCATGAGTCAAGAACGCTTCAAAGGTTGCGTAAGCGACAAGCAATTGCAGGATAAAATTCTTGCTAAAAGAATGGATGCAAGTAATTCCTTGCAGATTCGTTCAACTCCAACTTTCTTTATCAATGGAGAAATCAGCGAAGGCTATGTTGATTATTTAACTTTACAAAAATTAATTGAAAAAAATTTAAAATAAGTAAATTTTACTAGTAAGTAATAACAAAAATATTTTGCAATAAGTGTCAACAAAAATAATCGTTAGTAATTTAAAAAAAAATTTTGGCGAAAAACAAGTTTTAAATAGCATTGATTTGCAAGTCAATAAAGGCGAATCATTGGTAATTTTAGGAGGATCGGGCAGTGGCAAGTCAGTGCTTATTAAAATTATCTCTGGATTAATAGCGCCAAGTTCCGGAAGTATTATTATCGATGGTGATGAAACCACTTCAATATCTGATTCAAGTCGTGATAAGTTGATGGCTAAATTTGGTTTTCTTTTTCAAGGTGGCGCATTATTTGATTCATTACCTGTTTGGGAAAATGTTGCCTTTCGTATAACAAATTCTCAAAAAATTACTAAAAAACAAGCTCGCGAAATTGCCATTGAAAAACTTCGATTGGTTGGGCTCAGTGAAAAAACTGCCGATCTTTTTCCTTCGGAACTTTCAGGCGGTATGCAAAAACGCGCATCCCTTGCGCGGGCAATTGCTAGCAATCCTGAAATTATTTTCTTTGATGAACCTACAACCGGTCTTGACCCAATTATGGCCGATGTAATCAACGATCTCATTATTGCAAATTCAAAACAGCTTGGCGCAACAACAATCACAATTACTCATGACATGAACTCAGCTCGCAAAATCGCTGATAAAATTGCTATGCTCTTTGAAGGTAGGATTGTTTGGTGTGGAAATGTTAAGGAAATGTATTCCTCTGGCAATGCTTATCTAGATCAATTTATTCATGGTCGTGCTGATGGTCCGATAAATTTCTTAAATAAATAAATTTTTTAAAACAGGTGTTGATTTTTTTTAAAAAATTTATAAATTAATTTTATAAATTTTCTTCAAGAAAATTTTTTCATTAAAAATAAATTTAAAAAACTATGTCAGTCCTTGTTGGAAAAATGGCTCCAGATTTCACTGCCGCAGCAGTTATGTCAAATAACGAAATCAATGATAATTTTAATTTACATAACCATATCAAAGGTAAAATTGGATTGTTATTTTTTTACCCGTTAGATTTTACATTCGTTTGTCCTTCAGAAATTATTTCATTTGCCAACCATCTTAAAGATTTTAAAGAGCGCGGAGCTGAAGTTATTGCTGTATCAGTAGATTCAAAATATACTCACCTAGCGTGGAAAAATACCGAAGTTAAAAAAGGCGGAATTGGTGAAATTCAATTTCCACTAGTTTCAGATTTAACCAAAAGTATTGCCCGCGATTATGATGTTTTATTTGATGAGGCAGTTGCATTAAGAGGAACTTTTTTGATTGATCAACAAGGAATTGTTCGTCATCAATTGATCAATGATCT
This sequence comes from Rickettsia typhi, assembly GCA_945901265.1. GTDB lineage: Bacteria > Pseudomonadota > Alphaproteobacteria > Rickettsiales > UBA1997 > CAILUF01. The sequence continues at coordinate 3,306 of CAMDJZ010000049.1, read as the reverse complement.
TCCGCTTGGAAGAAATGTTGAAGAGGCAATTAGAATGATTGATGCTCTAAAATTTTTCCAAGAAAATGGTGAAGTTTGCCCAGCTGGATGGAGTAAAGGTAAAAAAGGTATGAAGCCTAATGCTAAAGGTGTTGCTGAATATCTTGAGCATCATTCTTCTAAATTGTAATTTTATAAATCTCAAGAATTGGTAAGTAATTGCCAATTCTTGTTTTTTTTAAATTAAATAATTTGAATTTAAAAATAAATCTAACACCAAATTATAGTTAAATTTTCACATTCATTTAAAAATCCCGCTTGACATTTTTTTTTAAAAAGAAAAAATATAAACAATGTATTAAAAAAGTCAGTTAAGTTTTTACTTAATTTATAAACTTTAAGATGCCCCGAAGCCTTGTTATTACAGCCTTTGCAATATTATCACTGCAATAACTTAGTAAAATTATTTGGTATTTTAAATAATTTAAGTAATTATTTAAGAGCAATTTTAATTTAGTTAACTTCGGTTTTTTCAACAATTTTTGTTATTTTATGCCAACAATCAATCAGCTCGTTAGAAAAGGTCGAGATAAACAATTAAAGAAAAATAAAGTTCCTGCGATGAAGCATTGCCCTCAAAAAAGAGGCGTCTGTACCCGTGTTTATACAACAACCCCTAAAAAACCTAACTCAGCTTTACGTAAAGTCGCGCGTGTTCGTTTAACCAATGGTTTTGAAGTTATTGCTTACATCCCAGGTGAGGGGCATAATTTACAAGAGCACTCGGTTGTTGCGATTCGCGGTGGCCGTGTAAAAGATTTACCGGGTGTGCGATACCATATCGTGCGCGGTTCTCTTGATACGCAAGGCGTAAAAAACAGAAAACAAGCGCGTTCAAAATATGGCGCACAAAAACCTAAATAAATTAGATTACTAATTAATCATCGTAATTATAATTTAAAGCTAAAAAAATTACAAATAATCAATAATTTTAAATAAATTTAATAAATTAATAAACTTGCAATATGAGAAGAAGAGCAGCAAAAATTAGAAAAATTTTCCCAGACGCCAAATACAACGAAATTATTGTTTCGCGCTTTGTTAATCGTTTAATGAATGACGGAAAAAAATCAGTAGTTGAAAAAGCTGTTTACGAGGCTTTTAAACAAATTGAAAATAAGCTAAAAAAACAACCTATCGATGTTTTTAAGGAAGCTTTAGAAAATATAACTCCTAAAATTGAAGTTCGCTCAAGAAGAATTGGGGGAGCAACTTATCAAGTTCCAGTTGAAGTTTCAGCTCGTCGTGGTTCTGCACTTGCATTAAAATGGCTAAAAAATTCTATTGAAAATATTAAAAGCAAAGATCTTTCTTCTAAAATTGTAGTTGTTATTCTTGAATCTCTTGACAATAAAGGTTGGGCAGCAAAGAAAAAAGAAGAAGTATTTAAAATGGCTGAAGCCAATAAAGCATTCGCTCACTATAAATGGTAAAATATAACCATTTGCGATTGATAGCAATATAGGCTTAATAATTTAATCTCTAGATGACGTTGATTAAGCGTGATTGATCATCCTAAAAATTAAAATCCCTCTTGACCTATTGCCAAATTTTCAACTAATGAAATAATCGAAGCTTGGCTCGCAGGCTACAGAATCAGATTGAACAAAATTATCATACCAAGATTAAGATATTGATAAATCAGGATATTGCGAAGTTGCTAATATATAATTTGCATTTATAAAATTAAAGCGTCACTAGATGCAATTTCTCTGGATTTTAAATCATGTTTTCTAAAAGATTTTATGAATATCAGTAAGTTTTTTATGGCGTTTTATTTAAATTTAAATAAAAACTATTATTTATTGTTTATCACTAACAGTTTGTTATGGGTTAGCTGTTTCGGGTGCATAGGAAGGAAATAGCGAATTTCTCCAGCTTGGAGTTTTCTAATTTCATTAGAGATAATTATTCATTAATTCACATTTGTTGCTCAAAAGATTATATGCGATATAATACCAAATTCATTAATTAAATTTGCTAATAAAAATTTAGCTTCGAGTTTTCTCACTTCAGGGCTAATGAATTGAGGTATGTGCGATAAGTTTTATTTTTATAAATTTTACCTTCGAGTCCATCTTCAAGTGATAGTTTTTTTATAGAAATGGTATAATTAATCACAAATATCCAAAAAAATTTCGCTAAAAATTTATAAATTCAGGTAGTAAAAGTTTAAAATCATTTGATGAGGCGAAGAATTTTAACAAAAATTTTAATATACATGAGAGAGCAAATCGACAATTTAATTGGATTTTAAACACTAAAAAAATAGAATCAGCGTTAAAGTTTATTTAGAGCGTAAATGATATTTAATTTTGATTTAACGATACTATCAGGATTAATTATTAATTTGTAATTCAATAGATTTACCTAAAGAATTTAGCTAATCAGAAACAATTAAAGAATCGGTTTTAATAAAATTATAAATAAAGAATAAAAATTAAAACTAATAATAATTTATTATAAACATTATTGAGATATAAAAATATCAAAAACTAATTATTTTAAAACAATTTTATATTTATAATAGCTAAAAAAAACAGCTGAAAGCAAGAAAACAAAGAGCTAACAAAATAGAATTAAAAAAAAATACTCTTACCAAAAATAATTAAAAAAATACTTGCATAATATTTTTAGAACATGAAAATATTTCTCCTTGACTTAATTGACTTGATGAATTTTTAGTTTGATTTTGTTGATTTAGTTGGAAACACTTGTCGTTAAAATAGGAAAATTTAGAATTAAAATTCTTTAGTTTTGTAGATCAGCTGCTTAAGAGTTTAAAACTTAATCAAATTATGGCGATAAATCTTTTGGAGCGTAATTAAAAAAGCTTTGTAAAATATAGCTTGCCAAATTTAAGTAATAATTGCAAAATATATAAATTAAAAAAATTTTAAATATTTAGAAAATAATATAAATTGTTAAATAATAACATCTTACATTATTTTCTAAATTTTTAAACAATATATGGCTAAGTATAAAATCTATTTAGTCTTTGCTTAAATCTTTATTCGTAAACTAGCAGGAACTGCTATCATCTTGATTCATGTGATCAATAAATGAACGAACTATTATCGTTAATATTTGGCAAGTACCTTATAATTTATTTTTGTTTTTTTTATGTCTAAACCAGTATTTCTTCGCAAAAAACCGCATGTTAATATCGGAACTATCGGTCACGTAGATCACGGTAAAACAACCTTAACTGCAGCAATTACTTCATATCTTTCAAAGAAAGGTTTGGCAGAAAAAAGAGGCTATGAT
>CAMDJZ010000048.1 GCA_945901265.1 Rickettsia typhi | reverse complement strand
TTCCCAGAGTTTCTTGAGCGGTTTTTGATTTAGCATAAGTATTAAAATGATTTTTTAATTCTTGAAGTGAATTTTCATCGCGTTGCAATGCTCTACTTAAAGCTCGCGGATCTTGCATTTCTGCTGAAGAAAGCGGTTTTTCTAGAGGACGAACATAACGCTCTTGATCCTTTCTCCAATTTTCGCTATCATATTTAATTCCGTTATCTAAGCGAAATTTATCAATTCCTGTCAAGATTGATTCAGCGCGTGAATCAATAGCTTGCGATGTTTTGGTAATTTCTTCATATTCAAGCTGAATTGCTCCTTGAGAAATCTTTGGCGCAACAACTTCACGCAACGGAGCTTTATATTCGCTTAATGATTCTTGGTGATGCTTAGAAAATTCTTGATATTTTTTAGAAATTTCTTCACCCAATAATGGCTTAACTTGCTTAAGTTTATCGGCAAAAATTTTAGCATCAGAACTTTCAATTAGATTTGGTAATTCCGCAAATCTGCGTTTCACATCAATATCTTTTCCATCGATATCTTTTATATTTTTTTGAATTTTTTTAAGTATATCTAACTCGTCAGGACTATAATCAATTCTAGCTTTACTAATATCCTCAACGAAATTTTTAGCCATTTGCGCTTTTTTAACAAGAATTTCTCGACGCTTTTTAACAATTTTATTGTTTGAATTTAACTGATCCACAACATCGTCAATCCTATCTAATTCCTCACCGTAAACTTCCTCTTTTCTTTGGAGCGCTTCAAGAATTTTTTTATCAATTTTATCTAAGCCGGTTTTTATTTTATTTTGACCTTCGCGAACCAAACCATTTTCACTACCTTTATTCCAAATTAATTTATTATCAAAACCTGCATCACTAGATATTCCTGGGCTTGTAAAATTATTTCCTACTTTTTGCATGATGTCATTTAGCGATGACCCATCAATCTCTGAAGCAAATAAGCCTTTTTTAAGCTGACTTTGTGCCAAATCATCTCGTTTATTAAGTATTTCTTTCATGGACATCTTGTCAATATTTTGCTCAATATCTTCAACCCTTTCTTGAAGAGATGATTTTAATGATTCTTCCATTGAGCCTTGGCCTTTCTTATCCGATAAGAAATCATATTGTACAGCCTTTTCAAATAAGGATTTACCATCATTTTTAGTCATTGAATCTATCAGCTGATTCTTTAAGTCTTCCCTGGCCATGTCTTCACCTAAATCATTTGATTGTTGATTTAATTGATTCTTAATATCTCCAATTGCAAGCTCACGAAGTTTTGTTTTTTTATTATCACGTCGATTAATTTGTTTTTGTTTTTGCGCGCGATTTGGTTTCGTTTCGCTTTGATCAATCTCACCAACGCCACTTAAATCCTCAGCTAAATCATTAGCCAATCTTCTTTGCAATATTTCGTTATGAACTTCGGCCATTTCAGTAAATGAACTCTTGCGCAATCTTTTATCAATGAAATTTACATAAGATAATGGATTAAATCTCGTCAAACCATTACGACCAAATTCTTCGATATGAGCTTTACGATCAAAATTTGATCGCGCCAATTCTGGATTGCCTTTGACATCGCCCATTACCTTATGTTTTGCTCGCGATAGAAAATAAGGCAACATTTTTGTTACAGGATTTTGCTTAGCATCATCCCATTTTTTTTCGCTACGGAATTTTAAATCTTGTAAATGCGCAAGATATTTTGCCTTATCTTCTGGTTCTGTAAATAACCTTGCAGCTTGGCTAGATGAGTGCTCCGCATTACTTCTTAAAAAACTTTTAAAAGAGGAATCTTTTAAATAATTTTCAACTTTACTAACGCCAGCACTATCGTAAATATTTTCTTTTGCCCAATCTTTAGAATCTTCGCGTAATTTTTGACGAAGTTTTTTACCAACTAAACCCTGCTCTTTCAATTCCCCAGCCCTGTCTTTAATAAATTCTCTCAAGCCATTGCCAACTAAAACCCGATCTAAAACTTTACCGATATTTTTACCATCAACACCGATAAGTTCCATTCTTGTTGTATCGTTAGTCATTCTTTTGGCAAGAATTTTCATGGTATTGTCACGAATATGCTGATCTAAATCCTTTCCACTTTTACCATTAGCAATCCCATCTTGCTTTGCTTGATTAATTGCCCCTTCAATTACCGCATCACGAGCTCTGGTTCTTATTCCTCGGAAAGGAATTTTTTTACCAATCGCATTCCACATATCAGCGATACCCGATGACCTTGCGACAGATGTCGCTCCACTGACTGCCATTCCTGCTCCACGAGCACCAATACCTCCGAGTGTTTTTGCTACTGAAGCTGCCATGCCCATTGCATTATTTAACATCTGAGAAGCTAATGAAAATCCACTTTCACCATGACCTACTCTTGAAGCGGTATCTTGATTGGCAACACCTCCAATTGAAATTAAAGTTCCAGCAATACTAGAAGCTCGATCAATGACTTGTTGCATAATAAAAATTAATCCAGCAATTTTAACAATCATTATTAACCATTCAAACAATGAGCGATCAAGACCTTGGGTTTGCATGATATATAAATAAACTGGTGGAACTCCCTTTTGCATTCCGCAAACTTTATAATAAAATAAATCAGTAAAAAATTTATCAATAGTTATCAAAAATGGTGAGAGTATTAAAAATAACAAAGCCATTTCAAGGGCTCGCGATCCTAGAAATGAAAGCCATGATTTAAACATGTCATTTGTTTTTGAGAATAACACGAAGATGATAAATATTGGCCCTAGAGATAAAACAAAAATCATTTTAAGCATTGTAACCAAGTAAACTGAAGCGATCATCAACATCACATAAATAAAATAAAAAATTAATGCATAAGTTAATATAAAAATTATTATCCCATTAAAGGTACTTGCTCCGCCATCCCCCATAACTCCTGTTAATTTTTTTGCAACAGCTGGTGATAATAATTTTTTCATGATCATATCTGGATAAGAAAATCGTGTTGCGTTACTGCCATCAATTCCCCTACCGCCTTGGGCAATAAAATTTAAATTACTTGAGTCACCCGTCGCTGTATCCGTTGATAGCATAATCATCGCCATCAAATCATCCATGCCATCTTTAAAAAAATTAACTACAAAAGTTTTATACATTCCCCAACTATCTGCAGTCGTAAATAATATTACTAAAGATAATTTTAAAATTATCATCGATATTTCTTTTCTGCTCATTTCAACAAGACCCATTAAATACGCACCTCCAAAGAACATGATATAAGTCGACAAAGAAAGTTTCAGAATCAATTTAAATTCATCATTATTTACTATGGCATTATATAGAAATTCTAAAACTCCGCCAGCCCTAACTCCAGTAGTTGGATTTTTTTCGCCAAGGATAGAATCTTCGACCATTCCAACTATGTATTCAAGAATAAAGGATTGACTTTCAGAGCCAGTTCCGCCTGAAAAATAAAGATTATATTTACCGGCATTATCATCGTAATAACCATCATACATGATAACTTTGACAACTTCGTTAGAACCATGATAGCTAAATCCAGGAGTTGAAGTGCTAACTGTTGGTAGGTTATTGTTAAGTCCATCATTTTTAATAAAAATCAAATTATCTGGGCTCCGAAAAACATATCGCGTAACATCAACGCCATTTTTTATACATTGACCACTAGCATCTCTTGCAACTGGACAATATTTTTCTTGACTAAGCATGTGATATGCTCGAGTTGGAGTATCGCCACCACTAGTTCCCCACAATGAAATATAAGCTCCCATTCCTCTGGTCAATCGACAAATTGATTGGTCCTTACCCACTTTATATACACGACTTTCGTTAAAAGGTTTTTTTCGTAAAGATTCTCTAATTTGATGATAAACGCCATATTTCAAAACATAATCATCGCCCCTCATATTACAAGTACAAGAATCTGGATCAGAATAATTGGAAGCAGAACAGGTTGACGCTTCGTTGCGATTGTCTTCTTTTTCTTTTGTGGGAGTTTCCGAACCACGACAAATGCAATTTTGTCGAGGATTAGCATCGGCAATATCTTTACTACAAAAAGTGCAAATTGGAAAAGTATCAACTTGCTCTTGATTCACTGTTGATGAGCCACCTGTAAAAATCCAACCACCCGTCATAAAAACGGTAATTTTAGTACCATTAGTCCTTAGTCCAGTATCATGCCACTCAGCTACTTGTCCGCCAGTTATATGATCATATTGCCCAGTAATGCCCACTCTCATGTTGCGCATATTGGAGTCAAGATAAATAGGAGATATCGAAAATTCATCAGCTTCCACGCAGGAATCATCACAAGAAAAAAGTTGCAAGGCAAGAGCCAGAAGTATTAAGAGCTTTTTTAATCCCCCAAATTTAAACATCGCAAATGATAAAATAAATAAAATAAAATGATTATGACAATAATAAAAATAATAACTTTGTACTAAAAGTGCAAAACAAATTATTAAAATTAACGCAAAAAAAACATTGCTATTTTATCTTAAAGTAAATTTAAAATTTTTATAAAAATAATATTTGGAAGAAAAATAAATCTAACGATAATCAAAAAAGGTGGTACCTGCGGCCGGACTTGAACCGGCAAGGGCGATAAAGCCCCACGGATTTTAAGTCCGTTATGTCTACCATTCCATCACGCAGGCAAAAAGAAGCTTTCAAATTTCTTTATAAGTTGCAAATTTAAACCAATCTAAAGAGAAAATGCAAGAAAAATTTTTAAAAATTATATTTTTTATTCAATAATTAATTAAATAAAATTAATTCTATTTTTAAATTAGTAATTATATTATAATTACTTTATTTTTATTAAGATTAGTTATATTTTACTTACTATAAATTATTTATTTAAATTAAATAATTACTTAAAAAAGAAATACCAAATTAATTTTTGTTTTTATAAAAAATCACCCATAACTTTTTCAAACTCACTTAGTGAAATATCTTTTTTTACAAAAGCCTGCCCTATTTTATTCAGCAAAATAAACACTAGATTGCCATTTTCAACTTTTTTATCTTTATATAAATTGGCAATTAAATTTGATAAAGACCAGTTTTTCTTAAACTTCTTTATATCAATTTCAAAACCACATTGCTTAAGATGAGATTCAACTTCTTCAAAATCAGCTTGCTTGATAAATCCAAGATTTTGCGACATTTTAATTGCCATAATCATTCCAATACCAACAGCTTCTCCGTGCAACATCACATTCGAATAATTCAAATCAGCTTCAAAAACATGGGCAAAACTATGACCAAAATTAAGCAAGGCTCTACTTCCAATCGCTGAAGATTCTTTTTCGTCATTGCCAACTATTTGGGCTTTTATTTCACAACATTTTTTAACAATTTCAAATGTAACTTCTTGATCATTATTAAAAAATCTTAAATAATTTTTTTGTAGGAATTGAAAAAAATCCTTATTGGCTATTAATCCGTATTTGAGGATTTCAGCATATCCAGCTCTAAACTCACGAATAGGTAAAGTTTTTAAAAATTCCAATTCAATTAAAACTAATTTCGGTTGATAAAAACTTCCGATTAAATTTTTTCCCGCAATTGAATTGATTGCGGTTTTACCTCCAACTGAACTGTCGACCATCGCCAACAGAGTTGTAGGAATCTGAATAAAATCAATTCCCCGCAATAAAATTGACGCAGCAAATCCTGTCAAATCCCCAACCACCCCTCCTCCAAAAGCAATCAATAAAGTTTTTCGATCAATTTTTTTTTGTAAAATTTCTTCACAAACTTGCTCTAAAACTTTAAAAGATTTGGCTTGCTCACCTGCATCAACTACTACAGATTCATAGCTATTAACTACATCGGCAATATAATCTTTGTATAATTTATTAACATTACTATCGCTAACGATGATTACCTTACTATATTTTTTTTCACTAAGAAAACGCTCTAATTCATTGATAATATTACTTCCGATAATAATATCATAACTACGCTCACCAAGTTCAAGAGTAATTTTATTTTTCATTTTTTTAGATTATTAATTTGTTGAACAATTTTGCTAGCCAGCATTTCTTGATTATGGTTTGTGGTATCAAAATCTAAATCACATTGCCTATAAAAAGGCTCGCGCTTGATCATTAAATCTTGTATAATTTGTCTTTTATTTTTTAAGCCATCCTTGCTATTGAGCAATGGGCGATTATTTTTATTTGATGTTCGAAAAACCACCTCATCAAGATCGGCATGGAGCCAAATCACTATAGATTTTTTTTGCAAAATTTCACGATTTATTAGATCGACATAAGCGCCACCCCCCAAAGATAAAACTATATCCTCATCGCGCTTGATAATTTCAGAAATAATTTTTGTTTCAGTTTCGCGAAAAAATTTTTCACCTTTTTTAGCAAAAATTTCGTTAATTGAACAATGTTGTTGATCTTCAATTTCTTGGTCTAAATCGATAAAATAATATTGCAATTTTTCAGCAATTCTTATTCCGAGTGTTGTTTTGCCAACTCCCATCATCCCAATAATAGCAATTATTCTCTTCTTAGACATTAAGTTTACAAATGGTTGAAAAATTTTTTTTTATTACTAAATTATTATTAAATATTTCAAATTAGTTTTTTTATTTATTTTAAAAAAATTATTTTAAAAAAGTATTTGAAACTAGATTTTAAACAATCTAATTTAATAATTGTATTTTTGAAAAGAAATTTTTCAAACTAATTTTAACCAACAAATGAGGTATTCATGTCCCAATTCAACAACAAAACTTCTTTTGCCAGTAGTGCTTCAAGAACTCAAACCTATGACTCAGCTCTTAGGGATTATATGGTCAAAGTATATAATCATATGGCGATGGCTCTTGGTATTTCAGGTGCCGTGGCTTTTACTGTTTCAAATGTTCCGGCTTTGATGAATCTTTTTTTTGGCACCCCTCTTTCATGGGTTGTAATGCTCGCTCCCCTTGGTTTTGTATTGTTTTTTAGCTATAAACTTAATTCAATATCTGCTGCAACTGCTCGCAGTTACCTATGGATTTATTCATCATTAATGGGCTTGTCACTATCTACTCTTTTGGTTATTTACACTGGAGCAAGTGTTACAAGAGTTTTCTTCATTACCGCTTCAGTATTTGGCGCAATGAGTCTTTACGGTTACACAACTAAAAAAGATTTAACTGGCATCGGATCATTTTTAATCATGGGTTTAATTGGTTTAGTTATCGCATCTTTGGTTAATATTTTTCTTAAAAGTTCAGCTTTAGATTTTGCATTATCAGTTATTGGAACTTTGATCTTCATCGGCTTAACTGCTTACGATACACAAAGAATTAAACAAACTTACTATCAATTTGCTGGAAATGCTGAAATGACTAGCAAAATGGCGATATTAGGTGCACTTAACTTATACATGGATTTCATTAATCTTTTCATCATGCTTCTTCGTTTCATGGGCGAAAGAAGAAACTAGTATTTTAGATAAAAACATTTTACTGCAAATCAGTTTTAATGTGCATATTTTTAATGCAAGGTAGTTAGAATTAATTACTAACAAGTAAATATTATTAATTTATCCTCATAATTAACTATTTTTATCTGTTATTAATATTTTCTAACTCCTTTGCCATTTTAAAAAATCTTAATTTATTCTAAGAATTTAATCAAAAAAAGTTTCTTGCATTAAAAAATAATTATCATAAAATATTTTACACATTTTAGTAAAAATTTTCACTAAAACCCAGCTTTAAATTACAATTTTTTTAACTTACTA
>CAMDJZ010000047.1 GCA_945901265.1 Rickettsia typhi | reverse complement strand
AGATTGTTAAAAAAATATAATCAAAAAAAATGCAAAAGAATTAATAAAAATTTGTAAGCAAAATAATTGCTTATTTATTTTAAATGACGATCTCAATTTAGCTCTTGAATTAGAGGCTGATGGCGTTCACCTTGGAACGGCAGCTTTCTAAATGTCCGTAACGATTCGCAAAAACCTCGTCTAAGCAAGCATCGTCATTCGGATATTTTTTATTGAACTGCTTAATTGTGAATTTTTCTTTTTTCATAATTGACTCGTTTGATTAACAACTGAGCCAACTGTAAAAACTATTTACTTGTTATCAAGGGATAATTGCCTTAATTAATTATCTGATCATCAACTTTATCGTCATTGATGTTTTCCTCTATATCATCTTGTAAATTGATCAAAATTTCAGGAATTTTTTTACTAGATTTTAAACCTAAATCTTTAATTTTTTGGGCTTGAGAAATTAAGTTACCACGACCCCTTGACAACTGACTGAAAGTAGTTTCATAAGTTTTGTTTAAAACTTCGATTTGATTGCCAATTTTAGAAAAATTTTCAACAAAAGTAACAAATTTATCATAAAGTTTTTCAGCGCGATTGACAATTTCTTGAGCATTGCGATTTTGCAATTCGCGATTCCATAAATCATTAATTAATTTTAAACAAATAATCAAATTGGTTGGGCTAATTAATAAAATACTTTTCTCATAGGCGTAAAACCATAGTTGCGGATCATGTTGCATCGCCAGTAAATAAGCAGGTTCAACGGGGAAAAACATTAAGGTAAAATCTAAAGATTTTTGTAAATCATCATATTTTTTTAACGATAAACCATCAATATGAGAATATATTGATTTTAAATGATCATTAATAAATGTTTTTTGTTGTTGTTGATCATCAATAGAGCAATATTTTTCATAGGCTATTAATGATACCTTAGAATCAGTAATAATCAAACGATTATCTGGTAATAAAATTTGAAAATCAGGACGCAAATTTTTCCCTTCATCATTAACAAATGATTTTTCTCGAAAATAATTTATATCCTTTTTTAAACCCGAATGTTGAAGAATAGATTCTAAAATCATTTCTCCCCAATTGCCTTGCTTTTTAGCGCTACCCTTCAAAGCATTGGTTAAATTAATAGCTTCCTGACTAATCTTGTTAGAATTTTCTTGTAAATCTTTAACAACTCTCTCCAAGCTAAATCTTTCTCGCGCTTCTTTGTTATATACTTCGCCAATTTGCTTTTTAAATTCCTCAATATTTTGCCCAAGCGGATTTAGAATTATTTTTAAACTACTTAAATTTGATTCCGAAAATTTTTGTGATTTTTCATCAAGAATTTTATTGGCTAAATTTTCAAATTGCTGAAGAGAATTTTGTTGAGCTTGGTTGATTTCATTTTTTAAATTTACCAAATATTCCTCGAGATTTTTATTTTTAAAACTAAGTTCGCCATTTGATTTTTCAAGACTTTGAAGCTTTAAATTAAGTTTACAAATTTCAGTTTTTTGTGCATCGAAATTTATTTTTATTTCATGAAAATTTTTTTCAAGAATATTTTTTTGAATATTAATTTCATGATTTTTATATTCACAATCGCTGACTTCTTGTGAAGCTATTCGTAATTTTTCTTGAAGTTTTTCATTTTCTTGATTTTGTTTTAGCAACTGCTCTTCACGATTGGCGATTCTTTCATTAACAACTCCCAATTGCCTTTCTAAATCAATATTTTTTTGATAATTATCTGTTTGCGTGGATAATTGGCTATTTTTTTTTCGTAAAATTTTGTAGATAAAAAAACTTAAAATGCTTGATATTGCAAGCGCTAGAAGTGTTGAAATAAAATATTGAATCATTAATAGTTTTAAATTGTGATTTAGTAGTCTTATTTAAAAATGTTAACCTTTAACTAATAATAAATTTACCAATATTTTTTATGAACCATGGCAATTTTTATATTTTTTTCCGCTATTACAAGGACAAGATTCATTACGACCAATCTCACCCCAGCTATCTTTATCAAGAGGATTGCGATGAGCTGGTACAACTTTTTTCTTAACATTAGCAGTTGGCAATTCAATGACAGGCTTTGCTTCACTTTTAATAAAAGTTGAGTCAACTCGACTTAAAAAAGTTTTTTGACTATTGATTTTTTTTGGTAAAATAACCGGTGCAACTGGTTTTAATTCACCATCATCATCTTGGCTAGCAGTAATTTGCACGTGAGATAATCTTGAAACAACCTGCTCTTCAATTCTCAACATCATATCTTCAAAAAGAGTAAAAGCATCTTTTTTATATTCAATAAGCGGATCCTTTTGGGCGTAAGCACGAAGATTAATTCCATGACGCAATTTATCAAGCGATAATAAATGATCTTTCCATTCGGAGTCAATGGTAATTAAAAAAATTTGTTTTTGAATTTGCTTAATAATTTTTAAATCACAACTTGCTTCTTTTTCTTTAAAATGCCCATGCACTGAATCTTCAATTAATTTTAAAATTTCATTTTCACTTACCCCATCCTTGGAAGCTTCGTCATGTATATCAATTTTTAATCCGTAAATTCTAAAAATTTCATTTGTTAATAAATCAATTTGCCATTGTGCTTGATATGAATTTTTTGGAATGCAATCTGCAACCAAATCAGAATTAATTTGCTTGATATATTCATTGATTTTAATGGAAACATCATCACTGCAAATTATTTCTTGGCGAAGCGCAAAAATATTCTTACGCTGATGATTGACAATATCATCATATTTTAAGAGATTTTTACGAATCTCATAATTTCGATTTTCGACTTTGCGTTGAGCACCCGCTAGAGTCTTAGTAATCCAAGGATGAAAAATCGCCTCATCATCTTTCAAGCCGAAAGTCGATAATAATGATTGCAATTTTTCTGAACCAAAAATTCGCATCAAATCATCTTCGAGCGAAAGGAAAAATTTTGATTTTCCAGGATCGCCCTGCCTTCCAGATCTTCCACGCAATTGGTTATCTATGCGACGACTTTCATGACGCTCAGTACCAAGCACAAAAAGACCACCAGCCTCAATAGCAATTTTTTTATCAGCCTCAACTTTATTTTTAATTTCTGAAATTTTTTGCAAATCAACTTCTTCACCAATTATAACTTCTAGATTACCGCCAAGCATAATGTCAGTTCCGCGACCAGCCATATTTGTTGCAATGGTTATTGCTCCCGATATTCCTGCTTGCGCAATAATCTCAGCTTCCTTTTCATGATATTTAGCATTAAGCACATTATGCACTAAATTATTTTCTTTTAATAATTTTGAAAGATATTCTGATTTTTCAATACTAACAGTTCCAAGTAAAATTGGCTGTTTTTTATTATGCGCTTCTTTGACGGCTTTTATAATTGCCTCATATTTACCTTTTTCATTTTTATAGATTTCATCATCGTCATCAATCCTTGAAACTGATCGGTTTGTTGGAATTTCAACAACGCGTAAATTATAAATTTCCTCAAATTCAATTGCTTCATTCATTGCCGTTCCAGTCATTCCTGAAATTTTGTTATATAATCGAAAATAATTTTGAAATGAAATCGATGCTAAAGTTTGATTTTCATTACGAACTTTTAAACCCTCTTTAGCTTCTAGTGCTTGATGAAGACCATCTGAAAATCTTCGACCTTCCTGCATACGTCCAGTAAATTCATCGATGATAATAACTGAGCCATCTTTGACGATATAATCAATTTCATTTTTAAAAATCTTATGAGCTTTCAAAGCCTGATTTACATGGTGAACAATTGAGATATGCGCAGGATCATAAAGCGATGAATTAGCTTCCATCATGCCAGAAATTTTTAACATTTTCTCAATATTTTCTGTACCTAAATCAGTTAAAAAAACACCGCGCTCTTTTTCTTCAATTTGAAAATCTTGCGCTTCAAGTTTAGGAATTAAATTATTAATTTGTTCATATAATTTTGAATTATCATTGGTTGGACCCGAAATAATCAAAGGTGTCCGCGCTTCGTCAATCAATATTGAATCGACCTCATCAACAATTGCAAATGACCTCCCCCTTTGCACAATGTCAGCTAAATCATATTGCATATTATCACGTAAATAATCAAAGCCTAATTCGTTATTTGTTGCGTAAGTTATATCGCAAGCATATTGAGCTTTGCGATCTTCATCTTCAGTTTCATTAGTAATGCAACCAACAGTAAGACCAAGAAATTCATGGATTTTACCCATCCAACTCGCATCTCTTTTAGCAAGATAATCATTTACAGTAACAACGTGAACACTATTTCCAGTAAGCGCATTTAAATAGCAGGGCAATGTTGCAACGAGAGTTTTACCTTCTCCGGTGCGCATTTCAGCAATTTTTCCTTGGTGCAAAACAATTCCACCAATTAATTGCACATCGAAGTGACGCATATTTAAAACTCGCTTGGAAGCTTCACGAACAACCGCGAAAGCTTCATGCAAAATATCATCGATCTTCGCATTATTAGCCAAAAGATTTTTAAATTCTGCAGTCTTATCACGCAAAGCAGAATCACTAAGTGATGCTAATTGAGATTCGAAAGCGTTAATTTTATCAACATCATTTTGCAAAGATTTGATAAAGCGCTCATTAACCGAACCAAAAAATTTTTTAGCAATTAACGAAAACATTTAAAAATTATTTAGGATTAATATTTATTTTATTTTTCAACTTTTTTGTTTAAAAAATTATTTTAACTTATTTATAACAATTTACGTTAATAAATCATTTTAATATCGGCACCGCAATTAATCAACTTTTCTGCCAATCTTTCATAGCCTCTTTCTAAGTGATAAAGTCTGTTGATAGTAGTTTGTCCATCAGCAACTAAACCGGCTAAAACCAAAGAAACTGAAGCACGAAGATCAGTTGCCATAACTTCCGCACCAGTTAATTTTTTTACACCCTTTATCACCGCTATCTTTCCATGAGATTCGATATTGGCACCCATTCTTGCTAATTCTAAAACATGCATAAAACGATTTTCAAAAATATTTTCTTCAATAGTTGAAACTGAATTTGCCACAGTCATTAACGCCATAAATTGCGCTTGCATATCAGTTGCAAATCCCGGAAATGGATGAGTGGAAATATTTACCGATTCAATAAATTCTTGATTACGCGATACTTCAACAACATCTGGACTAATTTGATTAAAAATCAAACCAGCTTTTTGTAAATCCTCTTTGAAGCCAGTCATTACCCAATCTTCAAGTTGATGAAGTCTGATACAGCCACCAGTAATTCCTGCTGCGACTGCATAAGTTCCCGCCTCAATTCGATCAGCGATAATACGATGGGTTGCGCCGTGAAGCTGATCTACTCCTTGAATTTGAATTTGCGAAGTTCCCGCTCCTGAAATTTTTGCACCCATTGCATTTAAACATTTCGCTAAATCAATAATTTCTGGCTCACATGCTGCATTGGTAATTAAACTTTCGCCCTTTGCTAAACTGCATGCCATCATGGCATTTTCAGTAGCACCGACCGATATTTTTTCGAAGTGAATATGATCACCGCGCAAACGATTATTCAAACTTTTTTTAACATTTGCCTCAACATATCCTCCGCTTAAGTCAATTTCGGCACCCAATTTTTCCATGGCTTTTAAATGTAAATCAACCGGACGAGTGCCAATTGCACAGCCTCCTGGTAGTGAAACTTTAGCTTTCCCAACCCTTGCTAACAATGGTCCCAATATAAAAATTGAGGCACGCATTTTGCGAACTAAATCGTAGGTTGCTACTGGATTATTTATGTTTCCAGCATCTAAAATCATTGCTCGACCTTGATTTCCAAATTCTTTATGATTCCCATCAAAACTAATTTCAATTCCCAAATCAATCAATAAATTTGCCATAGTTGCAATATCTGCAACATGTGGAATATTGGTTAGAACTAATTTTTCTGCGCTAAGAATGGACGCAACCATCAGAGGGAGAGTTGCATTTTTTGCTCCGCTAATTTTAACATCACCGCTTAATTTGTTTCCACCTGTAATTACTAATTTTTTCATATCAATAAAAATAACTTATTTATAATTATTTGCATTTAGTTTAACTCTTTTTTATTATGTTTAATTATTTTAACTAACTACTAAATTTTTATTTAAAATTTATTTTTCATATTTTCTTACAAAATAATCAAGCAATTTTAATCCAAATCCAGTGGCACCTTTATGAGCCATTGAGTCGCCCTTGCCTTTCCAAGCAACACCTGCTATATCCAAATGAGCCCATTTAGTTTCACCAATAAAACGTTTGAGAAATTGCGCCGCAGTTATACTTCCAGCACCTCTTCCACTTCCAACATTTTTCATGTCAGCAATATCAGAATTGATCATTTCATCATATTCTTCACCAATTGGTAAACGCCAAACTAGCTCACCACTTATTTCACCACTTTTAGTTAATTGCGTTGCAAGTTCATCATCGTTACTGAACAAGCCCGCATAAACATCAGCAAGACTAACAATAATCGCCCCCGTTAAAGTTGCAAGATCAATGATTAATTTTGGCTTAAACTTGGTGTTGGTATAATATAATGCATCGGCTAAAACTAATCGACCTTCGGCATCGGTATTAATAACCTCAATAGTTTGACCCGACATAGAATAAACAACATCGCCAGGTCTTTGGGCAGTTCCAGATGGCATATTCTCAACCAAACCAATAACGCCAACAACATTGACCTTTGCTTGACGTTGTGCTAAATTACGCATTAAACCTGCTACCACTGCTGATCCAGCCATATCAGTTTTCATATCTTCCATATTGGCTGATGGTTTAATCGATATTCCACCAGTATCAAAAGTAACTCCCTTACCAACAAATGCCAAAGGTTGCTCACCCTTCTTGCCACCATTCCATTTTAAAATAACTAATTTTGATTGAAAGGCACTACCTTGACCCACTCCCAATAAAGCATTCATTCCCAATTTTTTCATTTGCTCAACACCAAGAATCTCAACTTCTAAGCCATCTTTTTTTAAATCTTTACAAATCTCTGCATAACTTTGGGGATTAAGAATATTGGCTGGTTGAGAAACTAAATCGCGAACGAAAAAAATATTATTAGCCAAAACTTCTAATTTGGAAAATTCAGTTTTATTAACTTTTTCATCAGCAACAAAAAAATCAATTTTGGCAACGCGTAATTCTTTATCGGCTTTTTTATTAACGAAATATTTGTTGAAACGATATCCCTGCAAAACCATGCCAAATGCCAGTTGGGCAGCATTTTTACCGTGATTTTTATCGGCAAAAATTATTTTTACTTCACTAAATTTTGCAGCATTTACAAAAAATAAAATTTTTGCACCAAGTTTTTGCAAAGATAGCTCATTTAATTTTTTTTCTTCGCCAACACCAACCAATAGTTTTGAAATTCCTGAATCAGCAACAAGCTGTAGCTGATTGAGTTTACCGCTAAAATTAAATTTTTTTTCTGCATTTAGGATTAATTTGTCATTAGATTTATCAACAGCTTCGGTACTTATTAACAAAACTTCAACACAACTAAGTTGATATTCCGCTATTTTAGAATTATTTTTAGTGTTGTTGTTGACAGCTGTTTTTAGGGATGATAAATTGATAAAATTAATTTTCATAAAGTTTTTAAAAATGTTAATTATTTAGGATTTGGTAAATATATCATAGAAATTAAATAACTAATTTATTTTTTACCAGTCAAATCTAGCAACAAATTTAGTATTAAATTTTTTATTATTTTTCATGGAATTTTATTTGATAGCAAGTTTGTTTAGTCTTGGTTTTTTCGGAGGATT
>CAMDJZ010000046.1 GCA_945901265.1 Rickettsia typhi | reverse complement strand
GCAGTTGAATATTTTTCAAAGTAAAAACCTTTTTTGAATTTGTTAAACATATTGGCATTGGCGTTGGAAGTTGAGATGATCGTTAGGGTTAAAATTAAAGTAAAAGCCAAAGTAAAGGCCAAAGTAAAGGCGATAATAAAATTTTTAATAATGTGAATTTTAAATAAATTTTTCATGAGTTTTATTGTTTTAATAATTGGTTATATTTGAATAATTTCTGATTTGAATAATTATTGATAAGCCTTGATACATAGAGGCAAGAAATTGCACAGATAATTTGAACGGGCAGTGTTGAGTAATTCTAAATTGCTGGATAAATTCAGCAATTCGATGTTGAGTAATTCTAAATTTTTGGATAAATTGCCAAGTAAATTTCTGGATAAATTGCCAAGTAACTTGCCAAGTAACTTGCCAAGTAACTTGTTCAACAATTTTAACTTTAGATTCGATAATTTTAACTTGAGAATGATGATTTAAATAACTTCGCAACGCAATTAAAATAACATTATCTAAAACATTTAGTATTTTTATTATCTTTATTTTTCTTGATGTTTTCATAAGCTTTATTGGTGGTTAAGCATTTTTAATTAGAGATAATATAACAATATTTTTGTAATTATCATTTGCAACTAATTTTTTTATCGCAGATAAAAATAAAATTAAAAATTTGACGGATTCAAGCTGTGTAAGGATTATAGTGAGGATTTTATTAACGAGATTGTTTGGGTTATAACATAATTTATGATTTTAAAATCAACTAAATTATCAATGTTTAAAATCAATTAATATTAAATTTGTGACAATGAATTTATTTATAACGGCGAATTTATTTATAACGGCGAATTTTTTATAAATGAAATTAACTATACTTAGCTTAAGGCTGAAGGCTTTGCGAGTTTAACATAAATTACAGAATTTGATGTTAATTACAAAATTATTGCAAAGCCCAAACCAAAATCGCCTTTTGAATATGCAATCTGTTTTCTGCTTCATCAAAAACCACTGATTGCTTTGATTCCAAAACTTCTTTGCTAACTTCATAGCCTCGATAAGCAGGTAAGCAATGCGTAAAAATTGCATTCTTTTTTGCCAAACTCATCAATGTTTTATTGACTTGATAAGGATTGAGTAAATTTATTTTTCTTTGTTTAATGGCATCATTATTTTCAGCTTCTTCACCCATTGAAATCCAGGTATCGGTAATCAAAACATCGGCATCTTTGACTGCTTTTTTGGCATCGTGAATTAACTTAATTTTAGCTTTATTTTTTACAGCTTTTTTTATTTCAGAAACTGAGAAATTAATTTCCGAAGGACTTGCAATTACTAACTCAAAATCGAAAACTACACAAGCTTGAATTAATGAATTTAAAACATTATTTTGATCACCTAACCACACAATTTTTTTACCAGAAATTTTCCCAAGATGCTCTTCAATGGTTAAAATTGTTGCAAGAATTTGACAAGGATGTGAAAAATCAGAAAGGCCGTTGATCACTGGTACTGTTGAATTTTTTGCCAGATCCAATATCGTTTCATGAGCATAGGAACGAATCATGATTGCATCAACGTAACGCGAAAGAACTTGTGCAGTATCTTCGATGGTTTCGCCCTTACCTAATTGCATTTGATTTTTATTAAGAACTATGGCATGTCCGCCAAGTTGATTTATTGCAACTTCAAATGAGATTCTTGTTCGCGTTGAATTTTTTTCAAAAATCATCGCCAAATTTTTATGAGCCAATAATTTGGCTTGGCTATTAAGATCCTTCTGCCTCTTAAGTTTATGAGCAATTTCAATAATTTTTTTTAACTCTTTGGCATCAATTTTATCCAGATCAATAAAATCTTTTTTGCGTTGTTTTTGTTGTTGTATAATTTTTTTCATTTTATTTTTTAAAATAATTGTCTAAAAAATTTAAAGCCTAAAATTTAAAACTTTTAAACGTAACTTAAAACAGTTGTTGTAAGTTAGATTATTATAATAAAACTTAGCAGTAGTTTATAATTATCAAGTTTATTTGTTTGTTTTCTTATCTTTAATTAGAAATTGTGATTATTTAAAACAAAATAAATATAATGTCAAAAAAAATTTTTATTGTTAGTGGTGGAACTGGTGGTCACATAATACCAGCGCGCTGTCTTGGTGAATTACTAGCCAGTCAAAATCATCAAGTTTATTTCTTTGGGGATGTCAAACTTAAAAATTATATAAAAAATCAAGATCAGTTTAAATCATTTATAATTCAAGCTTCGCAGTTTAAAAAAACGCCAAGTTTTTTATTAAAGGCGATTGCCAAGATAAGCTTTGGAACATTGCAATCATTATGGTATTTTTTAAAATATCGTCCAGATTATATTTTTGCTTTTGGTGGATATGCCAGCTTTCCAATTTTATTAGCGAGCGTTATTGTTAAATGCCCGATAATTCTACATGAACAAAATGCTCATTTGGGCAAGGTAAATCGATTATTTGCAAAATATGCTAATAAAATTGCCACTTCATTTCCGCAAACTACTGGCTTCAAAGAAAATGAATTAAGCAAAATTATTTTTACCGGTAATCCCGTTCGCAAAGAAATAATCGCACTCAATAGCACCAAATATCAAATTCCTCATTTTAAAGAAGAATTGACTGATGATACTCGTGACAAGATTGGCTATGATGTAATTTTAACGTCAGATTTTTATGATGTTGTGAAAAGAAAGGGGCAGATCAATATCCTTGTCATTGGTGGATCGGGAGGGGCAAAAATTTTCAGCGAAATATTGCCCAAAGCTTTCTTTAATCTCAAGGAAGAAATTAAAGAACAATTATACATAACTCAGCAATGCAGAGCTGAGCTAGTGGAAAGCACATTTGCAACATATAAATCATTTAATCTTAATGCTGTTGTTAATGGTTTTTTTGAAAATATGAATGAACTTCTTGAAAATGCTCATTTGGTAATTGCTCGCGCTGGATCTTCAACAATTGCCGAATGTTGTATCGCTAAAAAACCAATGATTCTTGTCCCATTTGAACTCTCTGCAGATAATCATCAACAAAAAAACGCCCAATACCTTCAGGAGAATGGCTCAGCAATTGTTTTTAAAGAAAAAGATTTTTCAATAAATCATATCAATAACATTATCAATCAACTCTTGACATCGCCACAAACATTAGAGAAAATGTCCAATAATTGCGCTAAATTGGCAATTACAAATGCAACTTATAATATTGCAAAAATAATTGACTGCCAATAACAATTATTTTTAAATTTATATTTGAATTAGATATAATTTTATTTGCTTAGATAAACTTTTTTTCAATAACATCTAGTTAAATTAATGGAAATTAAAATTAAGAAAAAAAATAATAAAGAAAATAATCCCCCAGATAAAGATCATCAGGATCCAACATCCATAAAAGCAGATGTTAAAAATGTTGAAAACATTGAAATAAAAACCCTTGGAGCAATTTATCGTCAAAAAAGACAGGATAGTAAAATTGAAATTGCCAAGGTGAGTAATTTTCTTAAAGTTCGTCCATTTGATATAAGCGCCGTTGAGAATGATGAAATCAACAAGATAAGCAAAAATATTTACGCACCAGGCTTAATTCGTTCTTATGGAAAATTTCTTAAAATTGATGAAAAAATAATCGAAGAAAAAATTCGTGAATGCGCTTTTCGCTCTAATACCGAAAATAAAAAACATATTTTGGTTAATATTGGCGAGCATTTAGCACTAACTCCTAAAAAAGAATTACTGGCTAATTCAATGGCCATTTCGATAATTTTAATATTATCGATGCTTTTAATATCTGGTGTCTATAAAAAGAATTTAATATCTCTTCCAACCGCGGATATTCTTGAGAAAGTCGCTAAAATTGAAAAATAAATTCATTAAAAATGCACAAAGACTTTAAGGAAAAAATATCAAAATTTGCGCAAGATTTTAAAAAATACTGCGATATAATTATAGCTTCAAAAGCAATTCGCGTTTGGTCATTAATAATTGGTATTATTATCTTTTTGCTATTTATAACGCCATTATTTTTTGATAATTCATTGCTAAAATTTAGCATGATTCAAAAAATTAGTCGCGCTACCAATGCTGATTTTGACATTAATGGTGATGTTGAAATAAGCTTTCTTCCAACACCAACCATCAGCATTTCCGAAGCAGTTCTTCTTAATTATAAACATAAGCCAACTTTTTCTAAGGAAGAAGAATTGTTTAATTTTTATGCCAAAAATATTAAAATTAAATTTTCAATTTTCGATATTTATAGCGATAATCTTGCAAGCGAAATAGAGTTTGTCGATGGTTTTTTTGAGGTTTTTAGTGATCCAAAAGATATTCCCAATCGCAATAATAAAATCACCGATGTTTTGGTTGGTTATAAAAAATTACCTGCAGTATCTCCTACAGAATCTGGGCTTAGCATCGGCAATAAAATTTTTAAATTTTCTGAAATTGTTGACGATGATTTTCGTCATTACTTAGATAAAGTTCCTTCGATTCGCATGAAGAATTGTTCATTTAGTTTTCTTAATAAATTAGGCAAAAATAAAGATTTCAATAATATTAACGCAATTTTACATTTTTCACCAAATTATAATTTTGCTCAAGGTTCATTTGCCGGTGAAAATATTGTTAGTAAATTTGAATATCAGGCAATTTTTAATGACGATTCCGCTAAACCAAAATCATATCTTTATCTATCTTCGCCAAATTTGGAAATGAAAATTAAGGGCAATTATACTGGAGAAAATAAAGGTCCACTTGCCAGTGATTTTAAAGGCGATATGAATATTAACATCACTGAATTAAAATCATTTTATCAGGCTTATTTTGCCAATGAAAAAAGCCATATTTTTGGAAAATTAAAATCTAACAATACTTCAATTATCATTAAATCTGATATTGAAAATGGCTCAGAGGAATTCAATCTTAAAAACATTAATATTGATTCGCCAATGATCAGTGGTTCAGGTGATTTATATTTTGCAATTCATGATCAGATGCCAGTTCTCGATATTAATCTCGATCTTGATAATCTTGATCTTGATTCAATTATCTCACAAGAAGCAGTAAAAATTGAAAATTATGAATTAGCAAAAGTCATTGAAGATATTGCCATTAAAAAAAATTTCGCCACTGATAACAATGAAATAATCGCCAATAATTCAAAATTAGTTCCTGCAAAAACTTCAGAAAATATTAAATCGCCAAACAATCTAGAGCTGATTTCCAGCCTTAAGGATTTCGATGTAATCACCGATATTAAAATTAAAAATTTAAGATTTTTCGAAAGTGATTTTAAAGAATGCGATATTTATTTAACTCTCAATAAGAATGGTAAAATCATGATTTTACCAGCTATTATCAAAACTCCAGGCGAAGGAAGTTTTTATATTCGCGGAATTGTCGAAAATACCCAAATTCCTAAATTCGTTGGAAGCATTGACTATAAAGGAAAAAATTTAGGAAAAATACTTAAATGGCTCAACGCGGAAAGCAGTAACGTAAAATTTGAAAATTTTGGTGAATTTCGTTTTTATGCAAATTTACTAATGCTTCCAAACTTTACCTACCTGAATGAAATTTATTTCAATCTCAATAAAAATGAAACTGAGGTTTTTGGTGAAAGCAAAATTATTCGTGAAAATAAAAATACCCTGATAACTAGCAATTTTGAAATTACTAATTTTAATGTTGATAAGCATTTTATATTCAATTCAGGTAAGAATAACCTACTTGGTAAAGCCTCGCTGATTAAAAAAACGATGTGGTTAAATAACATTAACAGCTATAGTCAATTAGGATTAAATTTTAATAAAATTACTTATAATCGAGAAGATTTCATTGATCAAAAAATTAATTTAAAATTCAATCGCGGTTATTTTAACATTAACAATTTAATATTAAAATCTGAACAAACTGATCTTAATTTAAATCTGGTAATTGACATCAGCAATAAAACACCAATTTTAGATTTTAAAATTTCTGGCCCCAAATTAAACTACCTTGCTAGTGTCAAGCCAAGCAATGCTAAACAAGATGAAGATCCAGACAGTAATAAAGCTAAACTAAAGGAAAATTTAAATAATATCACCGAAATTTTTAAAAATAATTTGCGAAAAAATCATGATTTTCTTGAAAGCTTTTATCGCATTCCTTCGCTTGAATCATTCAATGGTAAAATTGATGTTGATATCAATGAAATTGACATGGATCACAAAATCCTCAAAGAAGTTAAATTTTACGGCGAATTAAAAAACGGTACGATTGATGCCATAAAATCTTCATGGCAAACTTATGGCGGAACGTTTAATTATATAGGCTTAATCGATGTTAAAGAAAATAAAATAATTAATGGTAAAGTTATTTCCAAAAATATAAATTTAGCTGAATTATTTAAAGATTTATTTGCTATTGATTCAATTGGTGGAATTGCCAATATTTCCGCCAATCTTCTTTCCGTAGCTAATAGTAAATCGGAATTTTTAAAAGATCTCAAAAGTGAAATTAAATTTAACATTGCCCAACCGATGATAACAGGTTTTGGAATTAATGATTTGGTTAATAAAATGTTCAATATCAAAGCCTATCAAAAAGAATTACAATTTCCTGAAAAAATTCTTTTTAATGCTGAAGCTAAGAGTTTCTTTAAGCAAGCTCGTGGCAATATAACTTTCAAAAATAATGAGGATGGTAAAATTCGTGTTGAGTTTTTTGCACCTGCTGTAAATTCTTTATTAACAGGCTCAATCAATCCAGAAAAGCAAAATTTCGATTGGTTATTTAACGCTTTATTTTTAACTGGAAACACTCAAAAAACTACTCCGATAAATCTTGCTATTAGAATTAAAGGCTCACCGCAAGAATATACCAACACCGCAAATACTAATCAAATTCGTCAATATCTTGGTTTACAACAACAAATTTATCAATCAAAATATGTTGCCGATAAAAAAGCCGTTGAGGAAGATCAATCAAGCTTAGTTGAGCCATCATTAAATAAATTAGAAGATAATAACTCTAAACAAAACTTAACAGAAGTGGATGCATCTTCACCTAAATTAAAAACTTCTAATAATCAGAATAATAATCCCAAAATCAGCAAAGAAAATAATCTATCAACTCAAATAAATTCTAGTGAATCAAGCTCCAATCCATTATATAATTCACAAAATTCAGATCCAAAAGCATTACAAAAACCTAGCGAGGAATTTAAAATTATCGAATCAGATGAATAAAATTTTACTAGAAAATCTCCTTACCAAA
This sequence comes from Rickettsia typhi, assembly GCA_945901265.1. Classification (GTDB taxonomy): domain Bacteria; phylum Pseudomonadota; class Alphaproteobacteria; order Rickettsiales; family UBA1997; genus CAILUF01. Next base: position 1,537 of record CAMDJZ010000046.1, on the reverse strand, counting down.
AAAAATCATCAAAAAATTACTTGCCTTACGGCTTACTCCTATCCAATTGCAAAGCTAATTGATCCTTATTGCGATATAATTCTCGTTGGCGATTCACTGGGCATGACCATATATGGCTTTGACAATACTCGCGAAGTTTCGCTTGCAATGATGATTGCTCACGGAAAGGCTGTTTGTAAAGCTGTAAAGCGTAGTTTTACAGTTGTGGATTTACCTTTTGGTAGTTACGAAAATTCACCACATCAAGCTCTTGCTTCAGCGCAAGAAATTATTGAAAAAACTAATTGCGATGCTATTAAAATTGAAACTCCCGCCAATTTAATTCCAACCGTAAAATTTCTTTGCGATCATAAAATTAAGGTTATGGCGCATATTGGTTTAATGCCTCAAACCGTTGAAAATAGTAAGGATTTTCGCTATCAAGGACGAAATGAAAATGACGCGCAAGAAATTTTTAACACCGCTTTAGAACTTGAAAAAGCTGGAGCATTTTCGATAGTAATCGAAGCAGTTCCAAAAAAATTAGCGACAGAAATTTCACAAAAATTAACAATTCCAACAATTGGCATCGGAGCTTCAGGCGATTGCGATGGTCAAGTTTTAGTAATTGATGATTTGCTGGGATTAAATACTGAATTCAAACCAAAATTTGTAACCAGATATGAGGATCTTGCCACCAAAATTTCTCACGCCGTTAGTCAATTTAGTGATGATGTGAAAAATAAAAAATTTCCCTTCCCGCAAAATTTATTGTAAAACCGCGAGCCCTGGCTTTCCCTGACCCTATAACTTTCCCTGAGCCTTAGCTTTCCACTAGCATTAGCTTTCCACTAGATCTAACTTTGTCCTTGAGGACTTCCCAACCTTAAATTTCTACAAGCTCTAGGCAATAACTACGTCCCTTGAGGGCTTACATCCCTATTTACGCAAATAAACCCCCCACCGACTCCTTAAGCCTTTACTACCGTAAAGGCTTGTTCGTCGACTCACCCGCAAGGGGTGAGTGATGGCTCCGAGGTTCCCAAGGTTTTTTAATAATGTAAGGGCGTAAGCCCTCAAGGTGGGAGTGATGAAGTCCGTAGGTTTGATGAGTGTTTTTACTAAATGTAGGGATGTAAGCCCGCGCTCCCCCGCAAGGGCTTACGCCCCTACATTTGTAAAAGCATTCGTCAAGCTTGCAGGCTGTAGCTCCCCCCTTGAGGGGGAGCAGGCTCAGAGGATTTAACGGTAGTTAAATTCGCGGAGCCGTGGGGGGTCGTAAATCTAGAGCAACATGAAAAAACGCAAGATATAAAAAACTTTAAATAAAAAAAATCTAAAAATGGCAATTTCTTGATTTAGATTTCTAATCCTAAAAATATGAAATTTTTTTAAAATAATTCGAGGTTTTTTTAGGAATTTTTTTGTTTTGCTTTTTTAAATGTTGCTTAACCCCAAGAAACTCTTACTTTCTGACCCCCCACGATTTAGAAGGACTTAACTACCGGTAAGCCCTTCTAAATCTGCTCCCCCTCAAGGGGGGAGCTAGAGCCCGAGG
>CAMDJZ010000045.1 GCA_945901265.1 Rickettsia typhi | reverse complement strand
ATCATCTTGATTAGTGCCATCAATATTTGCAGGTCTTTTTCTTTGATACATCTTTTCATACATCATATTTTGCCATTCACTAAATTTAGCGCCATCATCTCCACCACTAAGATTAGGATCATTTTTATTTGTTGGATAGAAAAATAAACAACCAGTATTGCGATGATCACCTTGCCATTGCATACCAGATTGGTCGATGATAATTACTTTCTCAGGCTCTGTTAATTTACAAATAGAATTTCCTTCTGGATAACCCCCGTAAGACTTTGCATTAGCAACGCTTACTAGATTAGTAGCCTTTACTAAACATCTTAATTTGGCAATTTCATTTGCGTCAAGCAAGCCATCATACAATTTAACATTCATAATACCATCAATATTGTAAGGCTCATTTCTAGCAAGAATATGGAGATGATAAGCGGTTAAATCATTTGAATCTTGAGGAATTTCAATTTCAGTGTCATCATAAGGATTTTTAATTATTGAGCCAAGAATTTCCTTTTTACCTTTTAAAATTTCTTGAAAAGCTTCAAGAATTCTATCTGGGCAATAAATTCTAATTCTAGCTTCATTTGATTTTTTTGGTAAAGAGCTTTCATATTTACAAGCAGCTAATTTTTGAATTTCTATGGCAGGTTTTATTTTTATTTTTTCAATATCGCCAATTGCCTTAAGTTCACTTTCAGTGAATTCTTCAGATTTTAATTCTGAAAATAACAATTTTTCTTGAAGGCCAACTAGGCAAGGAATTAATTTTTTATATTCACTTTTAATAGTTTCAGCATTAGTAGCTGAAATTAATGTTGTAAAAAACTTTTCAAATTCCGGATCAACCTTAATTTTAAAAATATCTGACTCATGATCATATTCAAGCAATCCAAAATAATTTATACCTAAGGCTTTTAAGACTAATCTTAATTTTGTTTTATTCTTATGGTCAGGCTTTTCTTTTATTTCATTAACGATTACTGGAGAGCAAATATTTTCAACTAGATCATATAATAATTTGCTGGCTTCTTTAGTCAGGCAAAAATCTGGATATATAATTTCTTCAATTTTTTTTATTTGCCCATTATATTGAAATTTTATTACATAGCCTTTATAACCAGAAAATCCTATATCTTCAACCCTTGGAATATCAATCCCACAGAGCCCCAATGCTTTTTTCATTTTATATTTTTGCAGTTTACTTGAATCATCATTTAAGGGAATATCAGCTGGAGGATTTTTCTTATAGGCTTTTATAAATTCTTCTTCCCATTGCGGATTTGTTAAAGAGCAATATTCAAATATTTTTCCGCTAACATTTCTTGTGTGTCCACCTATTGTAATATTATTTGGAATATATAATTTTTCACTATTTGTATATAAGATATGATCTAAAAAATCTTTCAATTGTTTATGTTGATCTTTATCAACAGATATATATGCAGATGAGGATGAGTTTATGGTAATTGATATATCACCAATTGCTTGAATTGGTGGATTTTCTGGGCAATACTTCCATGCTTGATGCCTTGGCAAAGAAGTGGGCTTAGGATTTTTTATTTTGTGTTGTTCAAAATATTGCGAATCTAACAAATTGTTTAAAATTTTTTTTATATCATCAGGTGTTTCAAAACCTTTTATTGGTTGCAGCTTGGTAATTGTATTATTTATATTTAAATCACCAGTTTGATAAATTTCTGGCTTTTCATCAGCAGCAAATGTGGTATATAATGCTCTTAATTGATCTTTAGTTAAAATTATTTGTTTTAGCGCTGGATCAACTATTTCTAAAAATTTATTTAATAATTCATCATCTCCTTGAAATTCTTTATTAGCTAAAAGAATTAAGGCTTTTTTAATAGATGGAGAATTACGGTATATTTCTTGCAATTCATTATTTTTAGTTTCAAAAAAATATCTGTCATCATCATCCTTTAATTTCAACAAAGCTAATACATATTTAAAAGAATCTTTTGTTTTTTTATCTAGTTCTTTATTAACTATATTCCATAAATTATTCGCATCCACCGTAATTAAATCAGTGCTTAATTTTATATTATCGGGTTCAATTTCATCTGCTTTACAAGTTAACCGTTGAGCATGGGAGTTATTATAATAAAGGGCTCGGAATGCATCTAGATGGATAGCTGCTAAAGAATTGAAATCAACGCAAATATTTCCGCCATAGCTAAAGGCTTGACCATCTTTTTTTGGTCTTAAAAACCAAAAATTATCAAAATGAGCTGAATCTTTTACGGTATTAAATTCATCAACAAAAGATTTTATAATTGCTTTTTTTTCATCATCACTGAATTTAAATACATTAGTAGCTAATTGGGGAGCTAGGTTAAAACTTGTAAAATTATTTTCAAAAAATTTAAATATTTCTTCTTCAACATTACTTTTTTTAAAATTTTCTTCAGAAATTATTGCAATAAATAAATCTTGAAGTGACTTTGTACCATCTAAAATCTTTCCAAAATTTGTTTCCTTAGCTGCTTCAAATTTTGCAGCATTGATGAGATAAATATTAATTTGCGCTAAAAAGAATTGAAATTTAATAGAAAGTTCCATTTTGGAATCAATGTCTTTTTTTTCATTATAACTTAAGGCAACATCTTGACTGTAAAGTGGATTTGGTGCGGTTATTTTATCTTTAGCTGAAGATAAAATGGGTTCAAAAAAAGATTCAACATCGGTTTGATTATATATAACACCATAAGCTGCTACAGCTTTTATTATATCTTTCAAAGATGTTTTATTTGACTTTAATTCATTAATTATTTTTTCTGATTCATCGGCTGAGACTATTTTATTTTGTGATAAAGATAATTGTAATTTTGTAAAAATTATATCCAATATAAAATTTATTTTATGGAGATTATGTTTACAAAATTCTTTTGAATTATCATCAAATTTAATATCATCTATATCTGCACTTGTAAGATGTTCTGACTTAAAATCATTATCAACTGCTAATGCTTCAATGGTTGTATTGAATTTTATTTGATTATCACCTTCATCAAAAGAAATCTTAAATAGATTAGCTCTGGTATCATTGAAAATAAAATAATCACTTTTAAAAGAAAAATCTCTAAGTTTTTCCATTAAGGCTTTGGCAAAACAATGTTGATTTTGAAAATTTATTAAAATTCCATCATAAGTTGATTGTGAATCAATATATTCATCCCCTTCTTTTCTATCAATAGAAAATGACGGTGATTTTGGTTCCCCCATTAAATCTAAGTTAAGTGGCCTAAGAGAAGCGCTAAGTAGATTAGTTTCTTTAAGAAGTCGTTGGGTTTTTGGATCAATGAGCGGATGATAATCATCTATTTTCATTTTAATTTTAAGCAACTTTAGACCATCAAATAATTTAGCAATTTGAGTAATTTGTTTATTGATAATTTTAGATTGACTTTCTCTATCTTGTTCATCGTGCAATATCAAAAGAGATTGCTGAACATGTAAATATTTTTTATATTCATCTAGTTGATAATTTACAGATTTTACATCATTTTTATAATCAAAAAAATCTTTTAAAGCCATTCCAGTTTTGCAAGTATTGTCAAGGCCAATTGAACTTCCACTAATTAATGGAACTGCCAGATGAAGATTATCTTGTTGATCAACCACTAAGTAGTTTAATTCTTTAGGAGGGGTGATTGATTTATTGAATTTTATCATCTTATAAATTTATTGATTGCTATCGGTCAAATTATTTTATATAAAAAAATTTAAATTTTAAACAATAAATCGTAAATTATTTTAATGATTTTATAGATAATTCTTATTAGGCAATTATTATTAGGCAATTCATATAAAGAAAGCTATAAGGTAATCACTTTTTGTTATGAATTTATTATGAGATATTTTGTTTAAGAATTGAAATTGCATCCGCAATGCCATTGACATTAACCCCGCCACCCATGGCGAAATCTTTTTTACCACCACCACCTTTACCACCAATTTTTTCAATCATCGGGATAATTAATTTAGAAGCATCGAAATTTAATTGTAAATCATTAGAAATTGTTAAGCACAGTGAAACCTTGTGATCTTTTATTGAAAAAAAAGCAATAATTTGTTTGGTTGAAAATCGTTCCCAGCTCTTGACTTCAGTGATAATATCGCGTAAATCTTTGGCTTCAGTATTATCAAAAAAATATTGAGCAAGATTAATTTCACCAATTTTTTCACTGGTTAAATTTTTTAAATTTTCTTGCCAAATTTGTTTTTTTAGCTTGTCAATTTCTTTATCTTTTTGTTTGAGCTGTTGAATAAAATCATCGCCGATTTTGGCAGTTTGTTCAATGATTTCTTTGATTGAGTCATGCTGATCTTGACTGATAATTGACGAAGTTTTTTCATCGCTAAAAAAAACTAAATCATTAAAGCCAATTTTACTAGAAAGGAATTCACTATCGCTATTTTTAACTTCATCAAATTGCTGTTTAACTTTAAGTGATTCGAGAAGGGCGTAGAATTTTTGTTCTTGGGTTTTGAGATGTTGTAATGCAAAAAAACCGCTTTTAGCATTGATTCTTCTAATTCCTGAAGCGATACCATTTTCAGATATAATTTTAAAAATACCAATATTGCCAGTATTTTTTACGTGAGTTCCGCCGCATAGTTCAAGCGATAAACCCATTTTAACAACGCGAACTTTTTCATCATATTTTTCACCAAATAATGCTTCAGCTCCTGATTCTCTAGCCTTTTCAATATTCATTTCATCAGTTTCAACATTTGAGTTTTGGCGAATGTAAAAATTAACTAATTCTTCAACTTGCTCAATTTCTTGATTTGTCATTGCTCGATTTAAATTAAAATCAAAAGTTAATTGCTTAACATCAACTTGCGAACCTTTTTGAGTAACCGAATTTCCAAGGACTTGCTTCAAGGCTTTATGCAGTAAGTGAGTTGCTGAATGATTTTGCGAACGTAATTGACGATGACGATTATTGACAAGCGCTTCAACCTCATCACCAACTTTAAAATTACCTTTGCACTGCGAAACATAATGAGCAAAAATATTACCAGCAAATTTTTTAGTTTCAGAAATATCAAGATAGTTTTCCAATTGCAAATAGTTAATTTCAGCGTTATTTTCTTGGTCTGAAGTCTTGATAATATTACCATCATCACCTTTTTGTCCACCAGATGTTGCGTAGAAAGGAGTTTGATTTAGAACCAAAAAAACATTTTTCGTTGATTCTAGTGAAGAGTTATTAATTTCTTGTATAAATTGATTATTGCTAATAATAGCTAATATTTTTGATTGACATCTAGTGTTGCCGTAAAAATAAGTTTTGGTTTCGCCAAATTTTTCTTTAATTTCAAAAAATATTTTTTCTTCACCAATTTCTCCTGAACCAACCCAGTTTTTTCTAGCACGAATTCGTTGTAATTCCATTTCTTTTTCAAATTCTTCGCTGTCGATAGAGAGATTTTTTTCATTACAAATATCTTGCGTTAGATCAAGTGGAAAACCGAAAGTATCGTAAAGCTTAAAGGCAATTTGTCCGGATAGTTTCAGTTTTTTTTCAGATTTGAAATTATTGTCGGATATAATTTTAGCAATTTCTTCGTCTAAAATTTTTAAACCTTTTTCTAATGTTTCGCGAAATTTTTCTTCTTCATCGCGCAAAATTTCAACGATTAAATCTTGAGCTCTTTTAAGTTCCGGGTATTGATTTTCCATTTCCTTAACCAAGCTATCAACTAAGCGAAACATTAGCGGTTCTTTAATACCAATTTTATGAGCTTGACGCATTGCGCGACGCATAATTCGACGTAAAACATAACCGCGTCCTTCATTGCTAGGCTGAATTCCGTCAGCAATTAAAAAACATGATGAGCGTAAATGATCGGCAATTATTTTAAATTCTGATTTAACTGACATTAATATTTAAAATATTTTTAATAAATTTTTTAGGCATAAATTCAAGTGCTAATGCTAAAACTATAAAAATCAACCCTATGCAACCTAAAATTGTAAATTCAAAACTCTCAAAGAAGGATGAGATAATTAAAGCAATTGTTGGATAAACAAGCGCTGTGTAATTAGCCTTAACTGTTCCAACTTTTTGAATTAAATAATAAAAACATAAAAATGCAACTATCGAAGCAAAGAAAATTTGATATAATAGCGAAGCGATATATTTTGCTGAAAAGTCTATTATAAATTTATTATTTAAAGTAAAATTTATTATTAATAAATAAATTGAACTTAAGAAAGAGCCAAAGGCGATTGAAGTGAAGAGAGGCGTATGGTTTTGATTTTTATTTTTTTCAACCAAATAATTTCCGAAAGAAAATATAATCATCATTAAAATTGCTAAAAAAATTCCGAAAGCGAAATCGTAAATTTTTGAATTTTCATTAAATTTTAAGTTTGGAAAAATAAAAAATAATAATCCTACAAAACCAATTAAGCTTGATAAAATTACCCTGGATTCAATTTTTTTATTATCAAATAAAGTCTTAAAAATTTCAGAAGTAATAATTGAAAGACTGAAGATGACTGCTATCATGCCACTAGGAATATATTTGGTTGTATGATAACCAATTATAAAATTTAAACAAAAATTAGTAAGGGCAATAAAAATAAAAAATTTCCATTCAGTTCTAAAGGGTTTGAGTCTTTTTTTGTTAATGATGCAAAGAATCATCATTAAAATTGACACTGAAAAAAAACGATAAAAAAGTGAAATTTCTGGAGCAACAAATGAGTCGACTTGTAATTTCATGGCAAACCAACTAAAACTCCATGCCAGTGACATTCCAATAAAAGCTATAATTGTCATTTATTTTTTAACTTATCATTGCAATTACTACTTCCAAAGCTGGACGTTTACCCATTAGATCCTCAAATATTTTTATTAATCGTGAGCGAAGTTGATGTTCTATGTCTTTAATCAGTTTACTTTCTTGTGTTTTTAAGCGCTTCTTCTTTTTCTTTAAAAAGCTTAATCCAAAACCATCATTTAAGTCAAGTTCACGAGCACGATTTTTAAAAAACAGATCAATTTCTTCTCTCACATAATTTTCACTTTCTTGATCGTGATAGAGGTCATAAGAACCTACGGCAATAATTGACGGACGGGTAAGAATTTTTAAGGAGTCATTTATGGCAATTGAAACAAAAATAATGCCAGCTTCTTGTAATTTTTTTCTTTCGCGAATAATTTCGCTTTTAAGATCAATTAGTTGACTGCCATCAATTCCAAAATAACCTGATTTAACTTTACCAACATTTTCTGTGGCACTCAAATTTGCACTTAAGCGAATAGCCATGCCATTTTCAGCCTGAACAATTCGACTAACATTACATTCACGCGCAAGTTCACAGTGAGCTTTAGTGTGAATAAATTCGCCATGAACAGGAATAGAAATCTGCGGTCGAGCTAGATGATACATTTGACGTAGTTCATCACGCGATGGATGTCCAGAAACATGCACGAAATGATCTTTTTCGGTCATTACATCGATTTGTTTTTTAGCAAGTAAATCAAATAATTCAAAAATTTTCTTTTCATTGCCAGGAATTATTTTTGAAGAAAAAATCATCAAATCATTTTTTGAAAAATTTATAAAGTTATGATTTCCCATAGCGATTTTTCTAACTGCAGCCATTTCTTCACCTTGACAACCAGTGCAAATTACTAAAATTTCATTTTTGCTGTAATGCTTGATTTCGCGATCAGAAATAAAACCAAAATCCTCAAGAAAAAATCCACTTTTTTTACCCACATCATGAAGTCGTTGCAAAGAATATCCAGCAAGAACAACTTTGCGACCAAGTTCCTTAGCTATTCTTGCAATGGTGTGAACTCTGGCAATATTTGAAGCAAAGGTTGCAACGCCAACTAAACCATTACGGCCAGCAATTAAACTTTTTAGGGAATTATAAAGTTCACCTTCCGATCTGGAATGGCCTTCATTTATAGCATTCGTTGAATCGCAAATCATTGCTAAAATTTGATTTTCATCGCCGAGTTTTTTAATTTTTTCAATTTCACTAACTTCACCAACAATTGGATCAGGATCAAATTTCCAATCCCCAGTATGTAAAACATTGCCATGGGTGGTTTTAATTAAAACTGCCTTCATTTCTGGAACGGAATGAGTAAGGCCAATAAAATCAAGACTAAAAGGTCCTAAATTAAGCGGTCTATTACCATCGATTATGTGAATAGGAACAGTTTTATCAAGGCGATATTCGCTTAATTTTGAACGAAGAAAATTAGCTCCAAATTGGGTTGCATAAACTGGAACTCGTAATTCTTCCCAAAGATATTGTACGGCACCCATGTGATCTTCATGTATATGAGTAAGAACAATGCCAAGAAGATTATTACGATGTTGTTTGATGAATGAAATATCTGGTGTCATCATATTTACCCCAGGAATATTGTAGGCAAATCCAACTCCGCAATCAATCATTAACCATTTAGAATTAAGATGATAAAGATTTAGGTTCATGCCGATCTCATTAGCTCCACCTAAAGGCAGAAAAAGCAAATCATCATGGTGTTTTTTAAGGTTTAGTTCCATTTATTATCAATAATTATTATTTATTCTTGTTGTGTTTAATTTAAATTAATTAGTTTGAAGAGTTTTGCTGTTTTACAACTAAGTTTAACCAAGCATTTATGATGAGTGAGGCGATTATTGCGAGCTATCATTATAAATGATATTTATTTAAAAAATTTCATTTACGATAAATGTGATTCCCAACAATGTCAAATTATATATTAGATGTTTTAAAAAATTAAAAAATTTTTTCTTTTAAATTTTTTGATTATTTTTGTAAATTATCAATAGTCCTTGCAACGTTAGATCGGGATCATGGTGATCAATAATTGAAGCAAGAGGTTGTTTAAAAATTTCCCCAATTCCACCGGTAATAATTTTTTTTGTTTTGCATCCAAGTTCGTTTTCGATTTTTACAAACATTCCTTCAATCATCGCAATATAACCATGATAAACTCCTGAGTTCATTGCTTCAAAAGTACTTTTGCCAATGACATTTTTTTGTGGTTTTAAAGAAATTTTTGGCAATTGCGCGGTCATGTCATGCAAAGATTTTAAGGCCATATTTATTCCTGGTGCAATCACTCCGCCAAGATATTCACCATTTTTACCAACAACATCAAAAGTAGTTGCGGTTCCAAAATCAAC
>CAMDJZ010000044.1 GCA_945901265.1 Rickettsia typhi | reverse complement strand
AATTCTTTACTGTGTTTTTTGCGTATTTTTGACATAAATTTAACCAAATTATTTTTATTAATAATAAAAAAATTTATGGATAAAATCCATAAATTTTCTCCTATAATAAAGCAAAAATTTGGTCTAGTTTTTGGAGGGCATTATAAACTTCCCTTAAGGAATGCAACACTAGATTTCACGATTTATAAAGAGAATTTTAATTTGAACAAACATAATTTTAAATATTTTCAATTTTAAAATTTATATTTGGAAAATTAACTATTCTAATTTTAATTTTTTGGGATAATTTTCCTATGAATTAGGGGCGAGAATATGCGAGTTAATTTTTAGAATTATTTAGAAAATATTAATAAATTAAAAATGTATTTGTGAAGTGGGCTGTTGATATTATTGATGATTAAAATTTTTTTAAATAAAAGTTAACTTTGGAACTGAAGATGAGAGAGTCCTCCTTCCTAAAATTACTGAGGATTTAATAAAAATTAAATTTAACCAATTATGAAAAAATCACTATTAACAATTTTATTCATTTTATTTAATAGATATGCTTACGTGGACCATCATATTGAAAGAAAAATTATGAAAAAATAAATACTTACTTATGCATGAGGATAGTAAATTTCTTTTAAATCAGAATGATGGGAATTGTGAAATTCGTCATTCACCATGTTCCGCTTTTAAAATTCCTATTAGCTTAATTGGCTATGATTCTGGATTTTTAATTGATAAAAACTGCCATTAATTGATTATAGCGAAGGAGATATCGATACTCTAGATTCATGGCGTAAGGCTCAAAATCCAATTAGTTGGATCAAAAATATTTTATATGTTACTGATTTTGAAATTATATGGAAAAACAGGTTCTTGCGATATTGAATCACAAGAACCTCAATCGATAAAAAGCCATTGGATTGTTGGCTGGGTCGAAAAAATAATCGAAAAATTATTTTTGTTAATTATCTTGAAGATTTGGAGTCGAAGGATTATTTTCTAGGTAAATTAGCAAAAGATAATTTACTAGAAAAAATTAACAAAATTTTAAAAAATAAAAACTAAATTTAATAATTTTAAAATAAGTAATTTTAATTTTAAAATTCACCATTGAAGCTTAATTTAAAAGCGCGAATTGACCCCGGCATAATGTTGTAATTATTATGAGCGGTAAGAATGTATTTTTCATTAAAAATATTTTCTACATTTAATTGGGCACGATATTGTTTATTGAATTTATAATAAAGGCCAAAATCAAAGCGCTTAAAGCCTTTTATTTTAATGCTATTGTCACTTCCTGCAAATTGTGAAGATTGCCTAATTAATGCTAGGGAAAATCCAATATTTTGATTGTAATCAAATTTATTTAGCCAAGAAAATTTTTGTCTTGGGGCGAGAGCAATTTTATTATTTTTCTGAGCACTTGTAGTTTGACCTACAACCATAGCATCTTGCAAAGTATAAGATATTGTTGAGTTTAATCTTTGAGTAATTTTACCTTTACCTTCTAATTCTAATCCACGAGTTCTCGTCTCGCCGCTTAAGAAATAAAAACCCGGATTATTAGGATCTGCAAATTTACTATTTTTTCTTTGTAATTCAAAAATCGCTGTCGCAAAACTTAATTCCTTGGTTAAATCAATCTTACTGCCAATTTCATAATTTTGAATTTTTTCGGGTTTAAGATTTTTAATTTGCGAAGACATGGTGTCGAATTGATCACCGACATTTGGTAGATATGAAGCGCTGTAATTTGTATAAATCGCTAAATTTTTTCTTGGTTTAAATACTAAGCCAATACGCGGAGAAGTAAGGCTGTCAATGCGCGAAAATTTTTGCATAGTGTGATTATTGCGCAAATTAATTTCAAAGCGATCTTGACGAATTCCTGCTAATAATTGAAAATATTTATTTAAATCAATTTTATCTTGCAAATATAAGCCGTAAACGCGCACCTCTGAAATCAGATCATTAACACTAGTTGATTTACTATAAATTATTGGACTATAGTCAACGGAATTTGATGATGATAGAGTAAGGCTTGAGTTGTTATTAAAGCTACCATTTTTACGCAAATTTAGTGAATCTTGACGAGTTATTTCTAAGCCAATAAGCGCTTGATGCTTGAGGTTGTAAGTATCAAAATTTGTAGTTAAATCAAGCTGATTAGTAAAATTTTGTCTTTGTGTAAGATTATTATAAGCTGAAATTTTGAAATTATTGCTACTGTCAACTGAACTGCTGGCATAAACATTTTGATAAAATTTATTGTTAACAGAATATCTGGTTAAATTGCGTAAATTAAAATTTTTAGAAAAATCATGAGATAAAATTGTGCTAAAATTATTAATTCTAGTTGTTGCATAACTTTCTTGAGGATTGCCAAAGAAAGTTGAGGAACTTGTTTTAAATGCTCCATTATTTTTAGAAGGAATCCCTCGATCAGCAACGCGTTGATCAAAAAAATGTTCATAGCTAATTTTTAAATCGGTATTATCGCCAAGAATAATTGTAGCAGTTGGATTAAAGCCGTATTTTTCAAAATTAACAAAATCACGATAGCTATTAGATTTTTCATAAACTGTATTTAGTCTTAAAAAAAATTTTTGATTTATTTTATCGCCAATATCAAATTCAGCCCGGCGATTATCAAACGATCCTGTGGTCAAATTAATTGATTTACTAGTTTTGCCATCTGCAGTTTTGCTGACCCGATTTACAAGTCCACCAGCACCTCCACGCCCAAAAGATACAGCATTTGGACCGCGTAGAAATTCAATTGATTTAGCATTATAGAAATCACGAATATATTGCAAATCATCGCGAGTGGAATCAACATAAAAATCAGCACTAGAAGAATTTCCTCTAATTGTTAGCTGATCACGATTTCCTTCGCCTTGTTGAATATTAAAGCTGGGAATATAGCGGACAGCTTGCTCCATATTTGTTATATTTTGCTCATGAATTTGCGCTTGATTAATTACTGAAATTGCTTGCGGAGTATCTATTAAAGCAGTTTTCATGCGATTAGAGCTGAGGATTTTTTGTTCACTATAGTTTCGCGCATCTTGATCATCAGAATTGGCAGTAATGGTTATTTTTGGCAAAATATTATTAGCGTAATCTTGATTTGATTGGCTTGCTGTTTTTAAATTTAAATAATTTGTTTTTTTATTTTGAATAATTTTTTGTGAAAATATTTCTTGAGATTTTGCGCTAGAAATCACCAATAAGCTTAAAATAATTGGCACCAGAATTATTCTTGTTAAAATAAATTTTTGATGAAATGGCAAAAAAAAATTAAATTTATTTGATAAAATGAAATGCATAAAAATTAAATTATTGTTATTCTTTTAGAAATTTATTTAATAATTAAAAAAGTTAAAACATAAGCGTTATAGGTTATAACTATTAACTAATAATAAAATTATAATTTTTATTTGAAAAAATATAAAAAAGCTGTAAAGCACTGATAATGCTTGCTTTAACAATAATTAATTACTTCAAAAACAAATTTATGATAAACTTTATCAAATATTTTTATATTTAGTCAAGTGTTTTTTGAAAAGCTTTATCAAAATCTATAATAAATTTTATTTTAGCTTAGAGCAGTAAATTACAAAACAAATAAATAATTTTCTTGAACTTTGTTAAGACTGATCTATATTTTAAAAAACAAATTATTGTTATTTTTTAGGAGAGATGGCCGAGTGGCTGAAGGCGTCGGTTTGCTAAACCGATATATGGTTGAAAAGCTATATCGGGGGTTCGAATCCCCCTCTCTCCGCCATATTTTAAAAGCCATTACCGCACGGTAATGGCTTTTAAAATATGGCGAAAAAAGGTTGGATGAGAACCTGGGTTCGACAATCTTAGTAATTTTTGTTAACGAGCTTTGCGAGTTTATAAAAATCTTGAAGATTGCAACTCGTGCTTGCGCGAGTAATCCCCCGAATATAAATCTTAAAGCCATTACCGCACGGTAATGGCTTTTAAAATATGGCGAAAAAAGGTTGGATGAGAACCTGGGTTCGACAATTTTTTTAAGTTTTTGTTAATTGAGCGAAGCGAAATTTATAAAAACAAAAAAATTGCAACTCGCCTGAAAGGCGAGTACAATTCCAAAATTAAATTTTATTTTTTGTTAATAAACAAAGTGAATTTATAAAAACATAAAAATCGCTTTTGGCAAACTCCAAAAAGTTTTAGAAATGATTCGAAATAATCCACCAACCACAACTAGCTCCGAAGAAGAAGATGAGGCGCTTAAAAAAGTGCAATTAGTGCAATTTAAATGTCGTTACGCAGAAAATTTTATCGAAGATATTAATAGCAACGTTAAAGAAATTTCCGATAGCGGCAAAGAAAAATTAGAAAGTTATATTCAAACTTGTCTTGCAACTGCCCAAGAAGTAAGTGACGAGTTTAGTAATAGCGCAATTCTACACTCAATTTCCAACTTACTTTCCAAATCTGGACAATTTGAACGAGCAAATAAATTAATCGACTTAATGGTAGTCGATTTTATGCAATATCAAGCGCATGAACTTATAAATGTAGAAAGAAAAAAGAGGATTATTGCAGTATAGAAAATTTTACCAAAATGATTTATTGCGCCAAAAATGGTTTATCTGCATTTTTTAGTATTTGTTGTTTTTTTAGTTTGGTTGTAAGACAATAAGACATATTTTGATTAAAGAATTTCAGACCAATTTCCTGAAAAACTTCTATAATTGACTTGTGACATTTCTCGATTTCTTCAATGACATGCAAAACTTTTGGTGCATCTAAATCTGCATGAGCAACATGCTGATCCACAAAATTCCTATATTTTTTTATTTCATCTATTTCTAGTTTTTGCTTAAGAATCTCAATCTCAGTATCATCCAAACCTAAACCTTTTTCAAGAAAATGCATCAGCGAGGCAGTTTTATATTTCCTATTTTTTTTATCAGTAAGTCTCCTGATATGAAGGCTTTGATCAATGAAATAGTGGTTGGTTAAAATTTTCCACAAATATCGGTTTGATGAAAACAAATCATTGGAGTCATTTCTATCTTTCGCAGATTCATTAAAGGTGCAAAAAATAAAATGATTATCAAGCATCTGCATTATCTGTCTAATTATCGAATTTACTGGAATAATTTCTGGTGGCTCTGACCCACGTGGCTCTGTCCAGCCAAAGCATTTTTTTAACTGCTCTTTTTTTTCGTTCTCTTTTATTTCGTTAATCATATAGTTGATAATTAATTTAATTTCTTTAGATGACAACCATTCACCAGCGACTTCATTTGCGAATTCCCCATAATTAAAACTTGGATTGTAAACACTTTCGCCGTGAAGCGATTCGTTAACTTAACTAAATTTGCGATAGAAAATTTAAATAATTAAAAGTTAAATGATAACAACCAAATCATTATTTAATAATTATAAATTAAAAACATTGTTTGAATTTTGTTAAAAAAAACAAGGTTGTAATTATTTTGGTTTTAAAAAATTATTACGATGACAAACCATAAAATATCAATTAATCTTATCAAAATTTAAAAATTAAGCAAAAATTTCAATGAAAATTTTCAAAAACTCATCTCTTACAAATCTTCGTGAAATAACGGTCAAAGCAAGTATTGCTCGGGCGATTATTTATACTTGTGGACACATTTTAATCGCTTTAAGTTGCAATAAATTAATCACAAATACTAGCCTTGAATTAGCAACTCTCGATGCAATTATTGAGCCAATAATTAATGGATTTTGGTTTTATTTTTTAGATAGAATTTGGTCAAATAATAATCGCAAGAAATAAATATCTTTCTTAAATAATAAAAAAATTCTAGAGCTAAAGTTGCGTAAGCACGACTAGAGAAATCCCTTCGTTGCGTAAGATTATCGCAAGATAATATAAAATTAGGAAATTATTTTACGCCACCACCAAGCGAATGAACATAAAGCGTTAATTGTTTAATTGTATTATCATCAAGTCGATTTTGCCAAAAAGGCATTACCCCAGCTCTCGCAAAATAAATAGTTTGATAAAGATCTTCTTTATTGTTGCCGTAAAGCCAAATTACATCGGTAAGATTAGGTGCTCCTAATTTTTGATTACCTTTAGCATCATTACCATGACATGCAACGCAGTTAGCTTTAAAAATTGTTTCGCCCAAATTTAAATCATTTGAAGCTGTTTGTGTTTTGTTTGAAAGTGATAAAACATATTCAATCGTAGCATTGATTTCATCTTTATTTAGAACCTTATCTAAACCAAAACTTGGCATTTGGTTGAAGCGAGCTTTATCATGACCTGAACGAATTCCGTAAAGTAAAGTTTGGTAAATATCTTCGATTTTTCCACCCCATAACCAATCATCATCATTTAAGTTTGGATAGCCTTTGCCACCTTGTGCACCTTGACCATGACATGCTGAACAATTTTCACGAAAGGCAGATTTTCCGCCATTAAGAGCGAACTCCATTAATTGTTGATCTTGTTGAATTTCTTGAAATGATAGTCGTGAAATTTTTTCGAGATGAAAAGATTTTTTTGCGTTAATTTCTTGTTGTGATTCTTCAAGTTCTGAGTATTTGCTCCAGTTAAGTAAGCCTTTATTGGAGCCCTGTGCAGTAGGAATTGCAGGATAAAAAAACCAATAACCAACTCCCCAAATAACGCAAATCATCCACACAATTAACCACCAGCGTGGAGCGCCGATATTATATTCGCGAATGCCATCCCATTCATGATCGGTGGTTTTTATTTCATTTTTATCCTCAGAATTTTCATGGTTATTTTTATCTGAATTTTCTGGTAAATTTCTATTGTTACTCATTTTTATAAAAAATTTAATTATACTTTAAATCCAAGGGAATCTTGGTTTAAAACCGATTCTAAATTTAATTCTTTCTATGTTTATTCTTAGTAATTTTTTCTGATGGAAAATCATCATTTAAAGGAATTTGTGAATATTGTGTAAATTTTTTACTGCTACCTTTTCTAAAAACACTAAAAATTACTAAGCAAAAAAAACTAAAAAAGAAAATTGTTGCGATTGCTGGTGCGTTGGAAATTATTAATTCTTTCATTTTAATTAACCTTTAATTTGTTACTGTCGATTTTATTGGTTTTAATTTTTTCAAGATTAAGTTGCTGATTATTGTTACTCTCAATATTTTTTTCTTGCTTATTTTTAAGATCTTTTTCTTGCTCAAGTAATTTATCTTTTGAAGATTTTTTTTGATAACCAATCGGTTCAAAATTTGCAAAGTCAACAAGAGTTCCAAGCATTTGGAGGTAAGAAACTAATGCATCCATTTCAGAAACTTTTTGAGGATTGCCGTCAAAATCTCGAACTACAACCTTTTTACCATAACGCTTTAATAGTCCTTCAGCTTCGCGCTCAGTTGATGCTTGAATCATAGCGTCAGAAAAAGCATTTTGAATCATTTCGTCATTATAAGGAACGCCAAGTTTTCTTAGGACCGTCATATCATCGCCAATTCCTAAAATACTTGCATCACGATTAATTAGAAATTTATATCCTGGCATAATTGATTCAGGCACAACATCGCGCGGATTTATTAAATGACGTGTATGCCATTCGTCGGAATATTTTCCGCCAAGTCTTGCAAGATCTGGGCCAGTTCGTTTTGATCCCCATTGAAAAGGATAATCATACATGCTTTCGGCAGCAATTGAGTAATGTCCATAACGCTCAACTTCATCACGAAGAACGCGAACTTGTTGTGAATGGCAACCATAACAACCTTCACGCTTATATATTTTTGCTCCAGCTAATTCTAGAGGAGTATAGGGGCGAATGCCATCAACTTTTTCAATTGTAGTTTCAATGCGAAAGAGTGGAACAATTTCCACAATACCGCCAATTGAAATTACAATTACGGTAAGAATTAATAGTAAGATTGAATTACGTTCAATTTTATCATGATGCCTAAACATATTTACAAAGATTAATTTTAAAAATTATGATTTAACGTTTTTTTCATTACAATAGTTTTATAAAAATTATAAGCCATTACGCAAGCTCCACTCAAGAAAAATAAACCTCCCAAAGCTCGAACCACGTAAAGAGGATGCGATGCTTTAACGATTTCAATAAATGAATAACTTAAAAAACCCATTTCATCATAAGATCTTGACATCAAGCCTTGCATAATTCCAGAGATCCACATTGCCGTGATATAAAGAACTATGCCAATGGTTGCTAACCAAAAATGCGTATTAACTAATTTCAGTGAATAAAGTTCTTTTTTGCCCCAAAGGATTGGAACCATATGGTAAAGTGCTCCAAAGCTAATTAAGGCTACCCAACCCAAAGCTCCCGAATGAACATGGCCAATTGTCCAATCAGTATAATGCGATAAAGCATTTACGGTTTTGATTGACATTAATGGACCTTCAAAAGTACTCATACCATAAAACGCAACTGCTGTAATTAAAAAACGTAAAACTGGATCAGTGCGCAATTTATCCCAGGCTCCTGATAAGGTCATAATGCCATTTATCATTCCGCCCCAAGATGGCATCCACAACATGATCGATAAAGTCATACCTAAATTTTGCACCCAATCAGGCAAAGATGTATAATGGAGATGGTGTGGACCAGCCCAAATATAGATAAAAATTAATGACCAGAAATGAAGAATCGATAAGCGATAAGAATAGACTGGACGCTCAGCTCGTTTAGGAACGAAATAATACATGATGCCAATAAAACCAGCGGTTAAGAAAAACCCAACGGCATTATGACCATACCACCACTGGATCATAGCACTTTGAACGCCACCAAAAACCGGATAACTTTCCGTGCCATCTAATCTTAGTGGAATTGAAAGATTATTGACGATATGCAAAATTGCAACGGTAACAATAAAGGCAATAAAAAACCAGTTAGCAACGTAAATATGAGGTTCACGACGATTTTTTAAAGTCATCATAAATACCATAAAGTAACAAACCCAAACAACAATTAATAATAAATCGGCATACCATTCAGGTTCAGCATATTCCTTGGCCTGAGTAACTCCTGTAACATAACCAATTGCTGCTAAAACAATAAAAATTTGATAACCATAGAAAATAAATTTATGCAAATTATCACTGCCCCAAAGCCTTGCTTGAGAAGTTCTCTGAACTACAAAAAAACTTGCCGCAAATAAAACATTGCCACCAAAAGCAAAAATTACTGCCGAAGTATGTAATGGACGAAGTCTTCCAAAGCTAGTCCATTCTAAATTGAAATTAAGAATGGGATAAGCCATTTGTGAAGCTATTAAAACACCAGCGAAAAGTCCAACAATACCCCAAAAAGTTGCACTAATGGTAAAAAGTTTTACGATTTGGTAATTGTAATCAATGCTACTTGCATTTGATTGTGTAGGTTTTAAATTAATATTACTCATGATAAAATTTGTTTGAATGCCAGCATTAAAAGCACAGCGATATTTAAAAGGATGATTGATTTAGTAAAAATTTTTAAAACATAAATTTTTAAAATAAATCCTCCAAAAAAGCCAGTAAAAAAAAGTGCTATAAAAGTTGATGAACCAAAAATTATCATGCCAATAGCACTAAATAATGGTGAAGAAAAATTAAGCGTTATCGCTACAGCCCCAAAGATTAGACCACATGGTAAAAAACCTAAGATTATCCCTAAAATAAAGCCATTTATTCCTCGCGGATTGGCAAATAAAATTTTCATTTTCAATAGAAGCTTTTGGAAAAACAAATTAAAAAAAGACAATTTTTTTAAAATATCAATCAAATTTTTAGTTAATTTTATTTTTAAAAATTTCTTACTATCGGCGATTAAATTTTTTAAAAATTTATATTTTTTTTCTGCGAAATCATTATCTTCAAGAAAAATTTTTAGGAAAAAAAATGCTCCAATAATTAACAAAATACTTGAAAAAATTTTGTAAAATTTAGTATCATCAAATGATTTTACAATTATTTTACTTATAAAGGCAATAAGGCTGTAAGTAAGAATGCGACCACAGTGATAAGGTATTAAAGAGCAATTTTTTAGGCGAGTTAAGAAATTAAAATTTGTTAAGGAAGTTTTTTGTAAATTACTACTAACTTGCGTTATTACAAAAGGACCACACATTCCAATGCAATGACTCAATCC
>CAMDJZ010000043.1 GCA_945901265.1 Rickettsia typhi | reverse complement strand
GCAATCTATAAATTTAAAATTAATTATATGTCGAGCTCTAGCACTTCTAATCGCAATGCCAATGAAGTATTGGCAATTTTTGAAACTATAAAAAAACACGAAATTAAATTTGTTGATTTTCGTTTTTCAGATTATGC
This sequence comes from Rickettsia typhi, assembly GCA_945901265.1. Lineage (GTDB taxonomy): Bacteria > Pseudomonadota > Alphaproteobacteria > Rickettsiales > UBA1997 > CAILUF01. The sequence continues at coordinate 10,169 of CAMDJZ010000043.1, read as the reverse complement.
TGGGCAGTGGCTCCACATAACGCACTGCGCTGATTCAATTAGCGAAGAAGAATTGATAAAAGGCGTTACTTTTGATGGTTCTTCGGTTTTAGCTTGGAAAGAAATTAATGAATCGGATATGATTTTAATGCCACAGCTTGAAACTGGATTTATCGATCCCTTCGCAACAATTCCAACATTAGTTTTATTTTGCGATGTAATTGAACCATCTACAGACTTGGGATATGATCGCGATCCACGTTTTACAGCCAAAAAAGCCGAGGATTATCTTAAAAAAAGCGGTATTGGCGAAGTTGCTTATTTTGGCCCTGAACCAGAATTTTTTGTGTTTGATGATGTTCGTTTTGAAGCCAATGAATATGGAAGTTTTTATTCTATTGATTCTCAAGAAGCCCCTCACAATACTTCTAAAATTGTTGATGGCGGAAATCTTGCCCGTCGAGTTCAAAAAAAAGGTGCCTATTTTGCGCCAATGCCAATTGATTCTGGTCAAGATCTGCGCTCCGAAATCATAGAAACAATGCGCTTAGTTGGTCTAACTCCACTTCTTCACCATCACGAAGTTGCAACTTCACAATTTGAAATTGGCTTTAAATATAGCACCTTAGTTGGTACTGGGGATAATATCCAAAAATTTAAATATGTCGTTCACAATGTTTGTCACGCTTATGGCAAAACTGCGACCTTTATGCCCAAACCAATATACTCTGATAATGGCTCAGGAATGCATGTCCACCAATCAATTTGGAAAGATGGTCAAAATCTTTTTATTGGCAATAATCACGCAGGCTTATCAGAATTAGCTCTTTACTACATTGGTGGAATTATAAAACATGCTCGCGCAATTAATGCTTTCGCCAATCCTACAACCAATAGTTATAAACGTCTAGTTCCTGGTTTTGAAGCGCCAGTTTTACTAGCTTATTCTGCTAAAAATCGCTCAGCTTCAATTCGAATTCCACATGTTACTAACGAAAAAGCTCGCAGAATTGAAACTCGTTTTCCTGATCCAGCTTCAAATCCATATTTAACCTGCGCAGCCTTGATGATGGCAGGAATTGATGGCATAAAAAATAAAATACATCCTGGAGAACCAAAAAATCAAGATCTTTACCATTCAAGCAAAAATGAATTGAAAAAAATTCCAACAGTTGCTCGTTCATTGCGAGAAGCCCTTTCAGCGCTTGATAAAGATCGTGATTTCTTGTTAAATGGTGACGTATTTACTAATTCACAAATCGATGCTTACATCGATTTAAAATTAAAAGAGGTTGAACGTTACGAGCAAATGCCTCATCCCGTAGAGTTTGAAATGTATTACAATAATTAGTTTTAAAAAAAATTAGCTTTTAGCAAATTATTTTTGTTTGCTATAGGTGGTTTTTTGAATATACCTTATTGATATATTTAGCTTCCGTAGCTCAGGGGATAGAGCAGTGGTTTCCTAAACCATGTGCGCATGTTCGAGTCATGCCGGAAGCGCCAATCTGTTTCTGATAAATATTTGAAAGTTTTTATATGGCGGACGAAGAGGGATTCGAACCCTCGATAGAGTTTTTGCCCTATACACGCTTTCCAAGCGTGCGCCTTCAGCCACTCGGCCATTCGTCCATTTCTTGATTATAATTTCAATTTATACAAAAGGAAATGGTTTTTTAAAAAAACATTTTAGCATAATAATAATCGAAAAAATTAAAATTGAAATTGACTATCAAAAAACTGCAATTAAAATTTACCTAATAATTTCTTTAAAAATCTTTATAAAAAAGATGCTTTTTTTCAATAGTAACTATCTGCACTCTAAGCAAAATCAATTTTTAGCATTATTTCTTGCCGTAATATTACATGGGCTAATACTACTTGCACAAAGGCATAGCGATAGTTCATTTAATATAGAAAATCAAACAATAAATGTATCTCTCGTTGCAAAATCTAGCCTAGCAGTTAATAATGAAAATTTTTTTCATTCTAAAAATAATTTAGAAAAAAATAAGAATAATTCAGCTAAGCCAAAATTAGCCTCCCGATCAACTTCTGGAAAAACTGCCGATAACGCAACTGCCATTAATTCTGCCGACATAACTCCAGTCTATGACGCTAGACATCTTAACAATCCAACGCCAATATATCCTGAAATCGCCAGACAAAGAGGCATTGAAGGTGAAGTTCTTTTAAAGGTTTTGGTTAGCGCTCAGGGGAGGGCGTTAAGGGTCGACATAATAAAATCAAGCGGGTCACAAATACTTGATTTTTCTGCACAAGATGCCATTAAGAATTGGCAATTTATTCCAGCAAAACGCGATGATAAATTAGTAGAAGCTAGCATTATTGTTCCTATTTCTTTTAAAATTATTTAAACCTTATGAATTTTTTTTCCATTTTTTTATCTGGTGACTTAGTTTTAAGCCTTGTATTTGTAGCATTGTTTGTAATGTCGATCTTAAGTTGGTATGTAATTTTTTATAAAAGTTTAAAATTAAAAAAAGAATATCGAGCATATAAAAATTTTTGTAAAAACCAAACATCTAAAAGAGATTGGGCACTAAATTTCCAAAATCATATTTCGCAATTAATTTTACCTAATGACAAAAACTTATTGCCAAAAAATTCTTTGAATTTTTTACTGCAAGAAGTAATAGATTTGCAACCAATTTTGAAAAAATATAGTAACCCAATTGCGCGAAAAGATATTTTAACCATGCATTTAATTCAAGCGCTAGATGAAATTCGTTTTGGACTTGATCATGGCTTAACAATTTTAGCCTCTATTGGATCTTGCGCACCTTTTGTAGGTCTGTTTGGAACGGTATGGGGAATTTACCATGCCTTAGGAAATATTGCCAAACAAGGAAGTGTTGGACTTAATGTAGTTTCTGGACCTATATCTGAAGCATTGGTTGCAACCGCATTTGGTTTATTTGCTGCAATCCCTGCAGTTCTAGCTTATAATAGCATTGTGCGCTTAAATCGTTTATTGGTTCAAAATTTACGGCATTTAGCAGAGCGAATCACCGCTTACGAAGACTTCAAAAGTAATTAATTAAGAATTTTAAAAATCTCAATAATTTTATTTCACAATAATGAAAAATGAATTTCAGCGCGAAGAATTGCAAGCGCCACTTGCCGAAATAAACATGACTCCTTTGGTTGATATCATGCTGGTTTTACTAGTTATTTTTCTAATCACCGCGCCCATTATAAACTCGGCGATAAATATTAATTTGCCAAAGGATAGTGCAAGACCTATTAGCGATAATAAAGTGGTTACAATATCAATAACTCAAGATGGTCAATATTTTTTAGAAGAAACAAAAATGACTAGTCAAGAAATTGCCGATCATTTACAAAAAATTGCTAAGGAAAATCCTCAACAATTAGTTCATATTCGCGCCGATGAATTAGTAGCTTACAGGCAAGTTAGTAAAATTTTGAGCATTGCTCAAAATAGCGGTTTAAATAACATTTCATTCATAACTCAAAATTAACAACAAAATTCTTGCTAAATTACAAAAGCTTGGCAAATTAAATTATGTTTATTTTATTTGATTTTAACAAAAAATTGCAATCAATTTTTGAGTAAAAATTAAAATAATTTGTAAAATTATTATACCATTTTTAGTCTTTAATCAAACCCAATTATCAAAGTTTGCATCAGCTTTATGTTATTACAAATTCCCCAAATTATCAACCAGCAGCTTTTGAGTGAGTTAAGGATCGCCTTACAAAGAATTGATTGGACTCCAGTTCAAGCCAATGATCAAAATCAAACTAGCCTTGAACCTAGTTTTTTTCAATTAATGGAAAATAGCATTGAAGCTAAATATTTTGGTCAACAAATTTTAAGTGCATTGGAAAGTAATCCGCTATTCATTTCATCGGCATTGCCAGCAAAAATTTATCCGCCTTTTTTTCGTAAATATATTGAAAATCAAGGACATTCCACCAAAATTGACAGCGCAATAAAGCAAGTGCAGGGAAGTTCAACTCGAATTCGCATTGATTTATCGGCAACAATTTTCTTATCAGATCCAACTGAATATGAAGGTGCGGAATTGGTAATTGAAGATAACTATGGAACTCATCAAATCAAATTACCAGCAGGTCACATGATTATTTATCCGTCGAGTAGTTTACATTATCTTAAACCCGTATTAAGTGGGAATAGAATTAGCGCATCTTTTTTTGTTGAAAGCATGGTGCGCGATGATGCAAAGCGAACTATTTTATTTGATATGGATAACTCTATTCGCTCATTAATTCAAGGTCATCCTGGAAATTCATGCATTCCTCAATTAACTGGCATTTATCACAATCTATTAAGAATGTGGAGCGAAGTTTAGAAATAAATATAAAATAATTTTTTAAACAAAAAATAATTACTTTTTATATTTCTTATTGATATATATTTGCTGAATAATTGATAAAATATTACTCCAAGTCCAGTAAATTACCAGTCCCGCAGGAAATGCCGCTAATACAAATGTTAAAACATAAGGCATAAATTTAAGAATTTTTGCTTGCGTAGGATCACCTGTCGCAGGACTTAATTTTTGCTGAATAATCATCGTAATACCCATAAATATTGGCCAAGCACCAACACTAAAGGAGCCACTAACAGCAAAGGGCAGTAATCCAAATAAATTAAAAATTGACGTTGGATCTGGCGCAGAAAGATCTTTTACCCAACCAAAAAATGGGGCGTGTCGCATATCGAGAGTTACGAATAAAACTTTATAAAGCGCAAAGAAAACTGGTATTTGAACCAATACTGGCAAACATCCTGATGCAGGATTAATTTTTTCACGCTTATATAATTCCATCATTTCACGATTTAAAGACATTTTGTCATCTTTGAAACGCTTTCGCAAATCATCTATCTTGGGTTGTAATGTTTTCATCTTGGCGATAGCGACATAAGATTTATTCGCCAATGGAAAGAGCGCTAGCTTAATTAGAACCGTCATAACTAAAATTGCTAAACCAAAATTTCCTAAAAATTTATATAAACAATCGATAATAAAAAAGAATGGTTTAGTTAAAAAATAAAACCATCCAAAATCAATAGCGCGATCGAAAAGTTTTAAATTTAATTCTTGGGAATACTTATCCAGAAGCTTTACCTTCTTTACTCCAGCAAAAAGATGATGTTGGAGTTTTATTTCATTGCCAGCGGGAATTTTTATTTCATTACCAACAAAATCAACATTGAAAAAATTATTTTTGCTTTTGCTATCATAGGTAAATTTTGCGCTATAGGCAAGTGATTTATCGGGGATCATGGCGCTTAGCCAGAATTTATCAGTTATGCCTAGCCAACTTCCATTTTCCGAGGAATCAGCAAAAATATATTCTTTATCCTCAACAAGATCTTCGTATTTTTTTTCCTGCAATATGCCCTGAAATGCACCAATAGCTCCTTCATGTAAAATATAATTTGATTCAGCTAAATTATTGAGAATGCGATTTATACGTCCATAACTGGCAAGGCTTAAATCATATTTGGAATTATTTTTCACAATCTGCGTTATTGTAAACATGTATTGTTGATCAATGGTGATTTTAATAATAAATTCTATCGCTTGATTATTTTTCCAACTTAAAATTAAATCACCTCCAACCTTTAACTCTTTAGTATTTGGTGACCAAATGCTGTTTGGGTTTGGTAGTTCAATTTTACTATCACTAGAAATCCACCCAAAATCAGCAAAATAGCGCGACTTACTCTCGCTTGGTGAAAACAATATTACCTCTTTATTTTCATGCTGCGAACTATATGGTTTTTCAAAATAATCAACAAATGTTAGATCGTCAAATTTAGCTCCTTTCAACAAAATTGAACCATGCAAAGCTTTTGTATTAATTCTTACACGCTGAGCTTTGCTTTGGGCCAAGACATCTTCCCTCATTTTAAAATTATTTATTTCCAACGCCTCACCGGTATTGATTATTTTAGTATTTTTTTTATCGACAATTTCTTGAGAGTTTTGTAATAAATTATTTTCCTTAGAGCTTAATGAATTGACATTTTTACTTCTGAGCTGATTGGCAAGTTCAATTTGTTGTTGAGCTTCTTTTTTATCAATTCGTGGTTTTTCATAAAACCACGCCCAAGCCAATAAAATAGCGAATGAAATTACAGTTGCTAAAATTAAATTTTTGTTATCGGGATGTCTTTGCATGCTTACAATTTACAATTTATTTTAAAAAAATTTTTAAATATTATTTTAAATATTAGCCATGGTTATTTTCTTTACAACCAAGAAATATTTATGAGATTAAATTTATTATTAATAAATTATTTAGTTTTTTTTAATTTATTGATAGGCTGCTCGTAACCAATTAGAGACTCTCTAAGAGCCTCTTCAATTTTTTCGATGGCGATTATCTCAATATTTTTTAGAACTTCTTTAGGCATTTCTTCTAGGTCCTTAAGATTGCTCTTGGGAATCAAAACAGTTTTAATTTGTCCACGTAATGCAGCCAATAATTTTTCTTTTAATCCACCAATTTCCAAAACATTTCCGGTTAAAGTTACCTCTCCTGTCATTGCAATATCTTTGCGAACTTTTTTATTAGTAAGTACAGAAATTAGGGAAACGCAAAGCGCTACACCTGCTGAAGGTCCATCTTTAGGCGTTGCACCTTCGGGAACATGTATATGAAAATCATATTTATTAAATTGTTTTGGCTCAATAGCTAATGATTTAGCAATACTTCTTGCGTAACTAAATGCTGTAATTGCCGATTCCTTCATAACCTCTCCCAAACTTCCGGTAGTTTTAACTTGGCCACTTCCATCAAAACGCAATGCCTCAATATCGAGGAGATCACCGCCATATTCAGTATAGGCTAAACCTGTTGTAACGCCAACTAAATCTTCCTTATGAGCTATGCCAAAACTCTTCTTCTCAACTCCAGAATATTGATGAAGATTTTTATTGGTTATTTGTAAAGTTTTAGATTTTTTTGTAATAATAATTTTGGCAGCTTTTCTTGCTAGATTAGCAATTTCACGATTGAGATTTCGAACTCCCGCCTCATGGGTATAAAGGCGAATCAATGATAAAATTGCATCTTGTGAAATACTTAATTCTTTTGCGCTTAGGCCATTTTCTTTAAGTTGTTTATCTATCAAATGATCTTTAGCAATATGAATTTTTTCATTTTCAGTATAACCTGAAAGTTTTATAATTTCCATGCGATCACGCAGAGGGATGGGGATGGTATTGAGACTATTTGCAGTACAAACAAACATTATCTTTGATAAATCATAGTCAACTTCCAAATAGTGGTCAGAAAAATTATTATTTTGCTCAGGATCAAGAACCTCTAAAAGAGCAGAAGCGGGATCTCCGCGAAAATCATGCGCCATTTTATCAATTTCATCAAGAAGCATCAGCGGATTAATGGTTTCAGCCTTACGAATTGATTGAATAATTCGCCCCGGCATTGCTCCAATGTAGGTTCGGCGATGACCACGAATTTCTGATTCATCACGAACTCCACCCAATGAAACTTTAACATATTTACGATTGAGACTTTCGGCGATTGATTTAGCTAATGAAGTTTTACCAACTCCAGGTGCGCCGACTAAACATAAAATTGGACCTTTGGAATTTTTAGTTTTCATTTGCACGGCAATAAACTCAAGGATTCTTTCTTTTACTTTTTCCAATCCATAATGATGTTTATCAAGGATTTTTTTTGCCTTATCAAGATCATTTACTAATTTGGTAGTTTTTTGCCATGGCAAAGCAATAATCCAATCAAGATAGTTACGCACTACTCCTGACTCAGACGAATAAGGATTCATTTTTTCAAGTTTTGCCAATTCAACATCGCATTTTTTTTCAACCTCTTTTGGCAAATTTAATTTAGAAATTTTTTCTTTAAATTCTTTAAATTCATTTTCTTCATCCTGCCCTAGTTCCTTTTTTATTTTTTTTAATTGCTCATTGAGATATATCTCTTTTTGATGTTTACTAAATTTTTCTTGAATCGATTTATTAATTCTTTCTTCAGCTTCGCCAATTTCAATTTCGGCTTTTATAATTTCTAATAATTTATAAAACTTTTTATCAATTCTGTTTTCTGTTAATATTTGCTGTTTATTTTTAACAGGTCCTAGTGTAAAACTGGCAATAGTATATGCAATTTCATGAGGGGTGTTAAGTTTAGTTATTGCATTCAATACGTCAGGGGTAATCCTCTTATTAAATTGGGCATAGCGAGCAAAATTCTCAAGGCAAGCTTTTATTAAGCCAAGAACTTCATTATTTTCAGTACTAATTTTTTGCTCAGTAGCTATTTCAATTTCACAACAAAATGATTTTTCTAGGGGTAAAACTTTTTTTACCGAAGCGCGCATTGTTCCTTGAAGAATTGCTTTAAAAGTTCCATCAGCTGTTCTAATTGCTTCGATAACATTGCAAACCGTTCCGGTTGTATATAAATTTTTTTGTTCAAATTCATCAGAATCAGGATTGATTTGGGTAACAGCAAAAATTGGCTCACCTGATCTGCGCGCCTCTTCAATAGATTGGATTGATTTTTGGCGACCAATCAAAATTGTTGTAGTCATTTTTGGAAAAATAACAATATCGCGCAATGGCAAGGCATTAATTTTTCTAATTTTACTTTTGTTATCGTTGTTCATATTTTTAAATTACGGTTTTAAGTCAGCATTTCTATTGAGATCAACATTAAGAACTAGTCCAAAGCCAATCATCATTGATGCCATAATTGTTCCGCCATAAGATATAAAAGGCAAAGGAGCGCCAACGACAGGTATTAAACCCATAACCATAGCTGTATTGATAAACATATGCGTAAAGAAAATACTCACCACTCCAAGAACTAATAATCTTCCAAATTGATGTTTGGTTTTGACGGCGATATTAGTGCAGATTATAATTATAGCGCAATAGATCATGATCGTAAAAACACTTCCAACAAAACCTAGCTCTTCAGAAAGCATTGTAAAAATAAAGTCAGTTTGCTTTTCAGGTAAGAAATTTAATTGACCTTGCGTACCATTTAAAATCCCTTTGCCAAACATACCGCCTGAACCAATGGCAATCTTAGATTGAATGATATTGTATCCACTTCCTAATGGATCATTATTGGGATTAATAAAAGTAAGAATTCTTTGTTTTTGATAATCATGCAAAGCAAAACTCCACATCATGGGAATCGCCAACAAAATAATCACACCAACTGAAACAAACTTCCAAATTTTAACCCCTGCTAAAAATAATACAGAAATTCCTACTATCACTAAAATCGTTGCCGTTCCAAGGTCCGGTTGATGAAAAATAAAAAAAGCAGGGATTAAAACCATTAGTAAGGGCGGGATTACAAATCTAATTTTACCAATATTTTCTATTTCTATACTATAAAAATATCGCGCAAGCGCAAATACTGTGCAGACCTTCATGATTTCAGATGGCTGAATTGTCAAGGAACCAATACGAAACCATCGCGTTGCACCCATTGCATTATGACCCATAATATCAACGATTATGACTAGAGTTAGCGCACCTAGGTAAAAGAAATAAGATGCTTTAAACCAAAGTCTAATATCGGCAATTCCGATGAACAGCATTAGTGGAAAAAATAAACAAAAGAAACCTAATTGCCTAAAAAGCCAAGGACGAAATGATCCTCCAGCTGCAGAATATAGCATTAAAAAACCCATGAATGCTAAAATTATCACTAGCCAAATTAACAGCCAATTTAGTTGTTCGAGTTTTTGAGCTATTGGAATTTTTTCTTGGCTAGTAAAAATCATAAATTCTATTAAATAATAACCTTGATTTGAGAGCTATGATAACAATTTAACATAAAATAATAATTCAATTAATAATTCAATTTTAAGGGACGTAATTAATTTCTTTGTAGTTTTAACCTAGGGATACTTGGTTTCAATTACCCACTTATTAAATTGGAATGACTCACATCAAAAAAAATCATTTTTATTGTTAAAATTTTTTTTTGCAAGTAGTGTAATTGTTATATTAATTTATTGGCAATACAAGATTGGAACAATAAAAAATCATAATAGATTTATTTGGCAATAATTTCTAATATTAATAATTAACCTTTCAAGGCTTAGTTCAGCTTGTTTTTTAAAAAAAAATATTAAACTTTAAAAAATAAATTTTAATTTT
>CAMDJZ010000042.1 GCA_945901265.1 Rickettsia typhi | reverse complement strand
TCAATGATTAATAATACGGCTACTGGAGAAATTGGTCAAGAATATAGAATTTCTTATAAGGATAAATATCCATCCACATCCAATTTTAAATTCGAACAAAGGCTTGATCAATTTCAAAACTTTTTATTTAAAGTCGAATTTGATTCTAAGTCCAAATCTTTTTCGATTGATCCAAAAAACACTATGCATAAAAATTTTTTAGAAATTTCAGGTGTTAATACTCCATTTCAAGTTTATTATAAAGATGATAATCATTCGATATTATTTTGTGAAGATTCAGATTCAAAATTTAGATTAATATTGAGGAAAAAAGAAAATGGTTTATTTGAATTTCTTTTTGATGATGGGAACGTAACAAATTGTTCGCCATTGACCGAACTAGAAAGCATTATAAAACCAGATCATACAAATACACCTGCAACTTCAGCTCAAACCACAACTAAAACCTTAACTTCAGCTGCTTCAGCTCTAATCCCAAGCACAGCATTAGAATCTACAACCTCAGCTTTAGCTTATGTAAGTTCAACCCCAGCCCCATCTGTAAATATTAACAATGGAATAGTAACTATAACTACAACCCCTTCAGGCTTATTACCAGAGAAAAAACTTACAATTAATATTTTTCAACAAATTGTTCAAAAATATTGTGATTTGCCTATAGAAAATAAGACAAAAACTAATTTTGCAGATTTTTTCTCTAATGAACTTGACCAAGTAACTAATAGCGAACAGATAACTCTTGATGATGGAAATAAATTCAATGCTGATCAATTAAGTAAAAATTTAACATTAATTATAAATAGCCTTACAAACACAACTGATATAAAAAATGTTGAAAATTTAATAGATTCATTAGAAAAATGTAAACCACGAAAAACGGACACAGGATTAGTTGGTGGAATGGGTGCATTAGGTGTTGCAGTAGCTGTATTAATCGCAGGATTTATGAAGAGAAGAAGAGATTCCCAAAACAATGCTGAATTTGCTCTTCCAATGATTAATCCCCAAGAACCTGATCCTACTGGCGCTCAACCACGTGAACTTCCTGGCGATCTTACAGTTGTTGTTGATGGAAAGGCTCGAAGTGAATCTGTAGTAGTTCCAGCAATAATTTTTTCAAGAAGAGAAGGAGGGAGTCCAGTTTCAAATAGAGCAAGCAATACTGAGAGGTAGTAATAAATTTATCATATTAAAATATTTAAATAGATTATAGTTGCATATTTTCGGCTAAAAATTTTCAAAAAGATTTAGCGATATTAGGTATATAAGTTTATTCATTAAAAATTTTTATTTAATATTTTGTTGCTTGAAAAAATATGGCTGAAAAATATTTTGTTATTTTTTTAAATATGGAAGTTATTATTTAACTATTAATTGCGTATTATTGATGATAAAAAATTCATCATTAAAAGGAGTGTTGCTTGATATTATTTTACCAATTTCATTTAAGGTTTTCTTACTGACTAAAATATTATAAAAAAATTCGATAGTAATCATTTTGCTTTCATTGGGTTTAAGGCTTATTTTGCTATAGCAAGGACATTGCAATATTGTCATAAATTTTTCAATAATTTTATCATTTATCAAAAAATTATTTTGGACTACTATTTTGTATTTTGTAAGATTTTTTAACATCACATTAATTTTAACAATTTCTCCTATTTTTGATGTAGTTTTATCAAAATCTACTGTAACTCCAACATTCTTATTAAGATTAATTATAGAATAATTAGTTATTAATTTTAAATGTTCATATTTACGCGCTATAAATCTGTTGTAGTAGAAGCTTAAGTAAAATGGACGGCATTTATTGAAGTTTAAGCAGAAAAAATTATTGATTTGTACTGCCAAAAAAAGCATAAAAATTATTGCTAATAACTTAACAAAAATTTTTAAAAACGGATGCATAATTTTGATGAAATTTAATTTGAAAGATAAAGAATGAATAATCATTGGAAGTAATAAAACATTAAAAAAAAAATATAAAATGACAATAAAAAAAATTTTATTTCTTGAGCCATTTGAAAAATTTAACGAATGGCTTAAGGATGCTGTAGTAGATAAAAGAATTTTTGAGCCTACGGCAATGAGCCTTGCTAGCGTTGATGAAAATTCCCGTCCTTCTAATCGAATGGTTTTATTGAAAAAACATGATGAAAAAGGCTTCTGTTTTTTTACTAATTTGGGAAGCGTAAAAGCGCAAGAAATTATTAAAAATTCTTCAGTGGCATTATGTTTTTACTGGGGAGTGCAGGGTCGACAAATTAGAATTGAAGGGGTTGCTAAAAAAATTGAGGATTTTGAAGCTGATGAATATTTCGCAACTCGCCCAAGGGACAGTCAAATTGGTGCGTGGGCATCAAAGCAATCAGTGGCGATGGAAGATCATCAGGATTTTGAAAAACGTTTAAAATTTTTTGAAGAAAAATTCGCCAATCAAAAAGTTTTGCGTCCGCATTTTTGGTCGGGATTTCGAGTTGAGCCTAGTTCCTTTGAGTTCTGGCATGAGGGGCAATTTCGATTACATCATCGACAAATTTATCAAAAAATTGTCGATGGTTGGGAAACCAAAATTCTTTATCCTTAAACATTAACAATTTTAACTAAATTAAAATAAATTGTTTATAAAAAATAATTTCTAATTAAAGTTAAATAAAAATATTATTTTATGAATTTCTATATTTTATGTGAAAAACTTTTGCAAGATTTAGGTGAAGAAATTGAAAAAAGAGATATTGACTCTAATCTTGAAATTGATTATTCTGAAGGCATTCTTAACATCACAATTATCATTAATAAAAAAACTTTTGTAATTAATCGTAACTCAGGTAATCAAAAAATTTGGTACTCTTCACCCTTTACTGGAGCCAATTATTTTGCTTACGATCAAAAACTTGATCAATTTATTTCAATTACCAATCAAGAACTGAAATCAGTTTTATTAACTGAATTAAAAGATTATTTGGTGAATAAAAATTAAAAATTAAATTTATAAATCATGAAAAAAATTTTACTAATTAAAGGCGATGGAATTGGCGGTGAAGTTGTTACTCAGACAAAAAAAATTATCGATTTTTTTGATAAAAATAGTGATAAAAAATTTACTTGTGAAGAAGCTTTGCTCGGCGGTGTAGCGTATGATCAATATCAAACTCCATATCCACAGCAGACTCTTGAATTAGCCAAGGAAGCTGATGCAATATTGCTTGGTGCGGTTGGTGGACCTAAATGGGAAAGTCTTGCTTATCAAAATCGACCTGAGCGGGGATTGTTAGGTATTCGTAAAGATTTACAGCTATTTGCAAATCTTCGTCCTGCAAAAGTTTTTAATGCTTTGAGCGATAGTTCAACTTTAAAAAAAGAAATAGTTGATAATTTGGACATTATGATTGTTAGGGAATTAACCGGCGATCTTTATTTTGGTGAACCAAGAGGTGTCACAATTCTTGCTGATGGATCTCGTCAGGGAATCAATACCATGACTTATAATTCTAAGGAAGTAGAAAGAATTGCCAGAGTAGCTTTAGAACTGGCAAAAATTCGTGGAAAAAAATTATGTTCAATTGACAAGGCTAATGTAATTGAAACAACGGAAATGTGGCGTGAAGTGGTTACCGAAATTGCCAAAAATGAATATCCGCAAATTCAACTTAGCCATATGTATGTCGATAATTGTGCAATGCAATTAGTTCGAAATCCTAAGCAATTTGATGTAGTGGTAACGGGCAATATGTTTGGCGATATTTTGTCAGACATTGCTTCGATGTTGACTGGATCGCTTGGAATGCTTCCTTCAGCATCGCTTGGAGAAAAACAAAAAAATGGTAAACAATATGCTCTTTATGAGCCTGTTCACGGTTCAGCTCCAGATATTGCTGGTAAAAATATTGCTAATCCACTTGCAACAATTTTAAGTTTTGCCATGATGTTGCGTTATTCTTTTGCTTATGAAAAAGAAGCTAATGCTATTGAGAAAGCGGCAGCTCTTGTCTTGGACGAGGGTCATAGAACTGCCGATATCGCCAATAAAAATCAAGCAATTGTTTCATGTTCTCAAATGGCTGATAAAGTTATTGAAAAATTAAATAAGATAATGGCAAATTAACGGCAATTATTCATAAATAATTTTTGATAAAAATTATTTTATTTTAATAAAAAATAGTGGCTTTTAATGTTAAAAGATTTTTTTTGAGAAATGTTTTTTTGGCAATATTTTTAATCATTTTAAAAAAACACCAACATGCTTTTTATAAATTATTTCATTAATTTTTTCTCCAAAAAAAAATTTTTCTTGATTGTTTTTTTTGTTTTACTAATTGATCAGGCTCATGCTGATCTTGGTCGAAAAACTTCTTTTGATAATCGTCAACAATGCGAGGAAAATAAAGGAGTTTGGCGCGAATTTGGCAATGGTTGCGTTGATGAATGTTTCGCAAAATTTGATGAGTTTGGGGTTTGCACCTACGCACGAACTTTTGGTTGCGATTGTGGTAAGGGTAAGTGTTGGAATGGTGAAGAATGTGTTGGAGTTTTGGTGTATAAGAAAATTTATGATAATTTAAAACAGGCTGAATTTGAGGAAATGTCGCAAGCTAAGAAAAAAAGAATTGCTGAAGCAAAAAAATATCAACAGGATCTAGTTAGACGAATGATAGAAAACAGATCATCACTAACAGTAGCAAAGTTTGACGCCGATGACGTAGTTGTTCCTCATAATAATTTTAGCAATAATAATTACAGTGATGTTTATAGTAAAAAATTTCCCCAAATTGCTCAAGGCAAGCAATATGTAACTAACTATGATGAGCGTTATGGGAATAATGGCAGTCCTGATCCAAATCGTATAAAATCAATTCAATATCAAGCTCCAAAAACTGAAGTTGAGCAAGAGCCAACAATAAATAATCTTGATGCAAATCAAAACATTAATAAAAATTTATCAACAAATCGTGAACTAAATCAATCGCCAATTTTAAATAATCCAAATCAAAGTCAGCAATTAATTATTCAGCAACCAGGCATGGAAAATCAAGCAATTGGAAATGGAAATAATTCTGCGATAAATAATGCGGAAATATTACAAACTAAGAGTGACGAAAAAATTCAAAAACCTGCAGAAATTTTTGAAGTACCCATAGACTTTACAAAAACCAATGATAAAAATAAAAAATCTAGTGAAATGCAATTGCCAGTAATTGAGCTTCCGCGATAGTTTTAAAATTTAAATTTTTTTGAAGTCACTTTTTTGAAGTCACTTTTTTGAAGTCACTGGGCAATTAAACTTGGTTTTTTAAATTATTTTTCTAAATTAATTAAAATCTATTATTTTACTTATTACCTTATTTTAAAATTCACGATGGTTAGTGACAAAATTTTTTATATTATTTTTCGTATTTTTGCTCGTTTGTTTGGCGTGGTTTTGATGGGTTTTTCGGTGATTTATTTATTATCATTAATTTCATTTGATATAACGGATCCTTCGTTTAATACCGCATCAACAGATGAAAAAATAAATAATTGGATGGGTAATTTTGGATCGCATTTAGCTGATTTATCTTTTCAATTAATTGGCATATCTTCATTTTTTTTATATATAATTATTGCAAGTTTAAGCTTGAAAATGATTAGCAAAACAGCGATAAAAAATTTTATACCAAAAATTATAATTTTACCATTTTGCATTTTAAGCTTCTCAGTTTTTTTTGCCTCATTTTCTCAACCAAATTGGTGGGAGCTGACTTCTTTAGGTGGTGTAAATGGTCTTTATATCATAAAGAAATTTGACAATACACCGTTATTTTTTATTGGCTCCATTTCATTTTTGTTATCGCTAACTTTATTTTCATTTATTGTTGAAATAACATTGAATGATTGGATTTATTCATTTCGATATAGTTTAACTTATATTAGTTACTTTTACCGAAAATTATTTAAAAGCAATAAAAGTGATGAGGAGTTGTTAAAAATAATTTCTAATAATAAAATACTTCATGATCAATCAAGTAATCAGGAGGATGAAGATCGAGAAGGCGAAGAAGAATATCAAGATCAAGAAGACTCCTCAATGCAAAATGAAGAACAAGATGACGATGATAAAGAAAAGGAATCTTTATTTGATTTAAAGCGTAAATTAAAAGAAGTTAGTAAAAATAAAAAACCTAAAAGAAAATCAATATATAAACTACCTCTTCTCGATCTTCTTACTGATCGCTCTGCAGAAAATAAAGATAAAAAAATTAGTCGTGATTTAGTTGAATCGCAATCGCGATCTTTGATTAAGGTTTTAGAAGATTTTGGCGTTAAAGGAACCATAGTCTGCGCTAAAGTTGGACCAGTAATAACATTGCATGAATTTGAACCTGAAGCCGGAACCAAAGCTTCACGAGTTATTGCTTTGTCGGATGATATCGCAAGATCTATGAGTGCCATTTCGGCAAGAATTGCCGTTGTAACTGGCAAAACATCAATTGGAATTGAATTGCCAAATCCTAAACGACAAATGATTTTTTTACGCGAAATGTTGGAATCAAAAGAATATAAATTTTCTCAATTTTTTCTACCAATTATTTTAGGCAAGGATATTGGTGGAGAAACTATGATTGCTGATTTAGCGAAAATGCCTCATTTATTAATTGCTGGAACAACTGGCTCTGGAAAATCGGTCGGGCTTAATGTCATGATTCTATCAATAATTTTTAAACTTCGTCCCGATGAATGTAAGTTTATTATGATTGATCCTAAGATGTTGGAGTTGTCAATTTATGATGGTATTCCACATTTACTATCTCCAGTAGTTACAGAACCGGGTAAGGCAGTTGTTGCCCTTAAATGGGTAGTTGCTGAGATGGAAGAACGTTATCGCTTAATGTCAAGTTTTGCGGTAAGAAACATTGCTGGCTATAATGAAAAAGTTGAAAAGGCGATGATCAATAAAGAAAAATTAATGCGCAAGGTGCAAACCGGTTTCGATCCTAATAATGGTAAACCAATAATTGAAGAAATTGAATTTGAGCCAAAAAAACTGCCATTCATTATTGTGATTGTTGATGAAATGGCGGATTTAATGTTGGTGGCTGGGAAGGAAATTGAAAATTCAGTGCAAAGATTGGCGCAAATGGCTCGTGCTGCTGGAATACATTTAATTATGGCTACACAACGTCCTTCGGTTGATGTAATTACAGGAGTTATCAAAGCTAATTTTCCAACGCGAATTTCATTTCAAGTAACATCGCGAATTGATAGCCGAACAATTTTAGGAGTGCAGGGTTCAGAACAATTGCTTGGTCAAGGTGATATGATTTATATGTCGGGTGGAAGTAAAATGGTTAGAATTCACGGGCCATTTTGTTCGGATACTGAAATTGAAAATATTGTTAATTTTATAAAAAACCAAGATCTTAGTGAATTTGAAGAAACTGAAAAAATTTCATTTGATGAAGCTTTGGCTAATCTAGATGAAGATGGCGATTCATCTGGCTCGGCGGATATGGGCTCGGAAGGCGATATTTATAAGAAAGCGGTAATGATTGTTCGTCGCGATAAGAAAGCTTCAATTAGCTATGTGCAAAGGCAATTGCGAATCGGTTATAATAGAGCGGCAACTTTAATTGAAAAGATGGAGAATGAAGGGGTTGTAACTCCTCCAAATATTTCTGGAAAAAGAGAAGTTATCGAAGATTAGCAATCGCTAAAAAAATTCTTGCATTATAGTTAGTAGAAATTTTAATCTAGTAATAAATTTTAATTTAAAAATATTTAAAAAATGGTTAATTCTACTTCAGTTTCAATATTAAGTTTAGTAACTAATGCAGGTTTAGTTGTGCAGCTTGTAATGTTGATTTTACTAATCGCATCATTTTATTCATGGTCAATAATTTTTGATAAATTTTATAAATTTAATAATTTAAAAAAGAAGAGTGATGTTTTTGAGAAAACTTTTGAAAATAATGCTTCTTTAGATAAAATTTATCAAGATACGAAAAATAACGACAACCATCCAATTGCAAAAATTTTTTTAGCTTGTATTAGCGAATGGAAATCAAGTAATATAAATCACATTATTCATGAAAATTCTGAAAAAAAAACCGCTTTAAAAGAAAGGCTAATTAATGTGATGCAAGTAGCTAATAACCGTGCCATGGTTAAATTAGAAAGTGGTTTAAATTTTTTAGCAATTATTGGTTCATCCGCTCCATTTATAGGATTATTTGGAACGGTTTGGGGCATTTTAAATTCGTTTCAAGCGATTGCTGTGAGTTCTAATACAAGTCTATCAGTTGTTGCTCCAGGAATTGCCGAAAGTTTATTAGCTACCGCAATCGGTCTTTTCGCAGCTATTCCAGCGGTATTTTTTTATAATATTTTTATAACTAAAATTAATCAATTTAATGAAAGGGCGGAAAATTTCTCATTGTTATTGCTTAATATTTTATCAAAAGAATTAGATAAGTAGAAATTAAAAATTATGCATTTCGAATTAATCAGAATTTTGAATCGATGAATAGCGCAAAAAACTTAGCGCAAAAATTTGTAGAAATTATTCATAATTTTATTCTTATAAAAACACGCAGCTTTTTTGTTTGATAATCATTTAGCGATACAGAATCTTATCGATTGAATTTGCCTCTCCAAATCCTTTAATTCTAATTCTGCACGAGTCGCATTGTCCGCAACTATAAACCTTATCTTCAATAATTTCTGGATCGTAGCAGGAATGAGTTAAGCTATAATCAACGCCTAATTTTAAGCCATTTAAAATTATTGTTTTTTTATCCATATTACTTAATGGAGTGTGAAGTGTAAATTGATTCTGCGAGTTAATTGTTGAAGCGCAAGCGAGATTCGCCATAGATGTAAAAGCGCTTATATATTCCTTTCGGCAATCGGGATATCCGCTATAATCAACGGCATTAACACCGATAAAAATATCAAAAGCATTTATTACTTCGCAATAAGCCAAACAATATGATAAAAAAATTGTATTTCGCGCTGGCACATAGGTAACGGGAATTTCACCGTTAATTTGTTGATTTTTATCGAAAGCAAATTTTGATTTAGGAACTGCAATATCGGCAGTTAAGGCTGATTTTCCAAAAATTCTTAAATCAATTTCAGCAATTTTATGCTCCTTAAATAAAAAAAAATCGGCAATTTTTCTGGCACTTTCAAGCTCAATTTTATGACGCTGACCATAATCAAAGCTTAGGCCATATAATTCAAAATTTTGCGCTTTAGCAATTCCTGATATAGTTGCCGAATCAAGACCTCCACTGATTAAAATAACTGCCTTTTTCATAGATAATTTATTTTTATTAAAAAAACCCTTTTAAATTCTATTAGCTAATTGTAAATTAAACCCAAATGAAAATTTTGCTATGGGTGGTTAGCTCAGTTGGTTAGAGCGTTACGTTGACATCGTAAAGGTCGGAGATTCGAGTTCTCTACCACCCACCATTTCGCTTTGTAGCTATTTAGAATATCTCTCTCAATATAATTGCATTTCCGCTTTAAGTCATTTTAATTACAAATTGTTTTGGTGAAATGATATCAATCAATGAAATATATGCAGGAAAAAATTATAAATCAAGAATCCATTGAACTCAATAAGGAAGCTAAAAAAAATTCACGACAAATTAATTTTAATGATATTTTAAAAATTGAAAACATAGAGCATTACAAATTATTAGCTTTTTTGATTGTTGAAGATTCAATTTCAAATCCACAAGCTCATGAATTTTATAATAAATTTTCGAAGGTAATCAACGATAATCAGAATGTTGCAATTGAAAAGTTAAAAATGATTGCGAATTTAATAGCTGAAAAAAAAATATATTTTGATTGTGTATTAGAAATTCTTATTGATTCAATAAATGTAATTATTGAAGATAAAAAAAATAATGATGATGAAAAAATTACTTTCCTAGAAAAAATCAATAATGAATTTATTTTTATTGCTACTTTTAAGAATGAAATAGGTAGAGTCTATGGGAAAGAAGAAAGAATGATAAAAGCAATTTCTCGCTTGATCCAACTAATTACCCCAGATAAAAATGACATTGCAGAAGGTCATAATTTTTTATTACAAACTAAAAATGAAATCTATATAAAATTGCAAAATTTTTTACAATTTCATCTAGGTCGTGGTCGTGAAATGTTTGAAAAGATGATTAGTAAAAATGAACATAATATTTTTATTATTAATAAAGAAATGTTATTAGATCATAATAAAGATAACTTAACTCAAGAAGGTGGAAAAAATATACAAAAAGCTTTGAATTTGTTAAATGAAGAAAAATTAATTATAAAAAATAAGGTAGAATTTATATTGATTATTATCGCAACCAAGTCTTATGAAATCGCTATTCCATTAATTTTGGGGATTATTAATTATTCAATGCCTCATTTGCCATATTTAGAAATAGAGGAAAGCTTTGCTGATGCTAAAAATAATTTTCAAGATTTGTATTTAGCGGAGTTAAAAAATGCTAAAAAAAATTCTGAAATTTCTAAATTAGGTCAAAAAGCAAAAGTTTTTTTTAATCTTTCTAAGGAAGAGATAGATACTACAAATGATCAATTAAAGGCTACTTTCAATCTTATCAAATCAAATTACGCTGAGTAGTAAAATTAAATTTGCTAAAGCATTAATTAAATTTGCTAATGAATTAATTAAATTTGCTAACGCAAATTTAGCTAAGATTTGAATTGCTTCACGGCAAGTGAATTGCCGTATTCGCAATAGGTTTTTGTTTTTATAGACTTATCTTCGAAAAATAAATTTGCTAAAGAATTAATTAAATTTGCTAACGCAAATTTAGCTTCCAGGAGAATTGCATCTTAATTAAATTTGCTAACGCAAATTTAGCTAAGATTTGAATTGCTTCACGGCAAGTGAATT
>CAMDJZ010000041.1 GCA_945901265.1 Rickettsia typhi | reverse complement strand
TGTTTTTTGCGATGTATCGCCTAAACTTTTATATTGTTTGTGAGTAATTTGTTTGTAAAATTTTTTATTAAATAAAGCTACAAAATTGGAAACTTGTTTAGCAGGTTGCAATGGCTCTAACTCTGTTGGATTTGGATTATTTTTTGTATTTGTTAATAATTGATTTACTTTGATTCCATCTCGTCGAGGAGTCCAATTGGGTTGACTTTTACTATATTCGATGGGGGGTTTAATTCCTTTTATTTCCAAAAATTCATTTACTTGATTTATAATATTATAAAATTCTGTAATTTTTTTTAATTTATCAAGCGGCCCCACTTCCTCTTCACTCTTTGCAAGTAATGTGCTAATGTATTTATGAGTTTGTAGCCATTCAATTAAAGAATCGAAATTGTTCTTATCTTCTTCATTACTAATATCATCAAAAAAAGATTTGATTTCGCTTAATCTCTTAACAAAATCATCATCTTCAAAAACCGATTTAAATTTAGAAGTAACTTCTGAAATAATTGTGGAAGTTTTGTCTTGGAGACAATTTTCATCGGTAACTAATCTCAAAAATTTATTAATAATTGGATATAGCTCGTAAACTGTGTACCTTAATGTTGGAGTCACAATTTTTTGAAAAGTCATTAAAAATAATTTAAAATAATATTACTTGATAAGTAATTAATGTTATTATTATTTTTTACATCAAGTAAATATTCTAAACTATTTCAAGTCATTTGAAATTGTTTATAATTGGTATAAATAATTAAATTAAATTATATTTAAAATTCTTGTGGAAAAAAAATTATTCAACTATACGCCATAAAACTTTTTTTATCCACAAACGAAAACGATCAATATAACTAAACACCGCAGGTAAAACAACCAATGTCAAAATAGTTGAAGAAATTAATCCACCAATTATCGCAACTCCCATCGCCGTTCGCATCGAAGCAGTTTCACTTAAACCAATTGCCACTGGTAATGTTCCAACAATCAGCGCAATTGATGTCATAAGAATTGGACGCAAACGAACTTTTCCTGCCGTCAATAACGCTTCTCTTCTGCTCTTACCTTCATCAATTAAGCGATTAGTATAATCAATAAGTAAAATTGAATTTTTTCCAGAAACACTTACCAACATAAAAACACCAAGCATTGTAAAAATATTTAGAGACTCATTCATTAATAACAAGGCAAAACTAGCACCGCAAAATGCAAGTGGTAAAGCTAATAATACCGTAAAAGGAATTATGAATGATTCGTAAAGACTTGTTAAAATCAAATAAATAAAAATAATCGATAATAATAATGCCAAACCCATTGAACTCATCATCTCTTGCATATTTTCTGAGTCCCCTGAAAAGCTATAACGAACGTCACTTGGAATTTTTAATTCACCTTCCTTGAAATATTTTTCAACATCAGCCATAACATCACCGAGTCCAGTCCCACTAGCTATACTAGCGGTAATTTGAATATAACGACCACGATCTTGACGATTAATAGTTGCAGGTTCAATACCTTCCGAGGTAGAAGCAATATCAGCTAAACGAATTAATTTATTATTAATATTTGGTACAAAAATTTTATCAAAATTTTCCTTTAAATCTCTTTGCCCTTCTTGCAGACGAACTCGCAAATTATATTCCAAACCATTTTGTCGTAATTTAGTTGGAGTATAACCCTCTACATAGCCGCGCAATTCATCACCAACAGCTTGACCATTGACACCATAGGCTTTTGCACTGGAATCGTTTACTTTTACGCGAAATTCGGCGCGCGTTGCTTTATTGCTATTATCTAAATCTTTAAAACGTGAATCTTGTTGAAGTTTTTTAAAAACTTTCATAGCGTATTTTTCAAGCGAATCTTTGTTGGAAGATGTTAAAAATAAGTTAAATGGTTGACCGCGAGTAGCACCTCCAGATGGATCAAAATCCTTCACAGCTGGATTGGCATATTTAAAATCTTTTAATTTTTGACGAAGCTGTTCTTTAAATTGCGTAGTATTGATATCGCGTTGTTTTTTTGGTTTCAATTTAACATAAATTTCGCCGCGATTTGCTTGCCTTGACATTGTTCCCGCAGAAACCGCAGAAATATTTACTTGCGGAAATTGACGAATAATCTCATCGATTTTTAAAGCGGTTTGCGCTGTTGCCTCAAGACTCGAATCAGCGCTCAATTCAAGACTAATCGTTACTTCGCCATTATCAGTTTCAGCCATAAAAGTTTTAGGAACGAATTTAAAAGCGTAAATACTTATCGAAAAAATTATTATTGTAAAAAGCAGAATTTTCTTGGGATGATCAATTGAAAATATTAAAATTTTTTCATATTTATTTTCGAGTAAAGTTTGAAAATTATCGAATTTTTTTACAAGCTTTACAATAAAGAAGTTACTATTGCTTTCGCTGATTTTGCGATGATTTTTTCCTGCCAAATAAGCGCAAAGCACTGGAATAATAGATATCGCTACAACCAGACTAATCATCATCGCAAAGGCTATTGTTAGACCAAATTGTTTTAAATATTGACCAACAATTCCTTTCAAAAATGAAATTGGCGTAAACACTGAAATTACTACCGCACTTATCGCCACAACAGCCATTAAAATTTCACGCGATGATTCAATCGAAGCTTGCTTTGGCGCAACACCTGATTCAATTTTTCGGTAAATATTTTCAACTACCACAATTGCATCATCAACCAATAACCCTACAGCTAAGCTCAGTGCTAACATTGTTATAACATTGATTGAAAAATCTGCGCAATACATAATTATCGCCGATCCAATTAAAGTAATTGGTAATGAAATTGCTGTAATCAAGGTTGCACGCGAGTCCGCCAAGAAAAAGAAAACGGTAAGAACGGTTAAAATTACTGCAATAGAAATTGCTTCTTGAATATCAAAAATATTACTACGAATATAATTACTTGCATCCTTGATTGCTGTGGTGCTAGGACTACCCTTCATTGTCACTAAATCTTTTTGCAATTTTTGTATTTGCGCATTTACACCATCAACTGTTTTGATAATATTAGCATCCGATTGGCGAAACACCGTAATAAATAAAGATTTTTGACCATCGACATAAGCCCTACTCGTCTCATCTTCAAGCGTGTCAACAACTTCACCTAAATCACTAACCTTCGTTGGAATTTCATTAGAATAAAAATTAACAATTGTATTTTTGATTTGATCAAGATTGTTAAACTCGCTAGCACTTCGAAATACTCGCTCTTTGTCACCTACTTGTTTTTTTCCAATCGAAACATTTTGTCCTGAGATTTGTAATTGACGATTAATTTGCGATAGGGAAATTTGACGATTTTTTAATTTTTGTTGATCAACTAAGATTTGAATTTCGCGTTTTCTTGCTCCTAAAATTTCTACCATTCCAACACCATTAACCTGCTCTATTCTTGGTCGTAAATAATTATCTGCTAAATCAAACATTTCTGATTCGCTTAAATCGGCTTTAACAATAATCGTTAGAATTGGCTGGTCTGCAGGATCAACACGACGAATAATTGGCTCTTTAACATCTTCTGGTAATCGTGGTCGAGCTTGGTTAATCTTGTCACGAATTTGTTGTTCGGCATATTTGATATCAACATTCTGATAAAGCTGAACAATTATTTGACTTGTATCTTTAAGGCTTCGTGACAGTAATTTTTTAATACCCGATACCGTAGAAATTTCTTCTTCAAGAGGTTTGGTAACTAGACTTTCAATTTCAGAAGGTGCAGCTCCAGTATATGCCGTAGAAATAAAAACCACTGGCACATCGATATCTGGAAAAAGTTCAACATTCATTTTTGTAAAAGCAATATAACCAACGGTAATAATTGCTATCATTAAACTGGTTATAAAAGCAGGTCTTTTAATTGAGAGTTCGGTAATGTTCATAGATTTTCTTCGTAAAGTTTTTTATCGGCTAAAAATTGATGAAATTTATAAGCCATTTCTTGTGCATTTAACTCGGCATTAGAATAATCTTGCTCGAAAACTAAAATTTGATAAGTTGAGGTTCGTCCTTGTTTAAGTAACTTGCGTTCATTTTCTAATTTAGCTTTTTGGGCCGATTCAATTGCCAAAGCTAACCTTAAATTCTCTTGATAATTATGTAAATTTTGTATTAGATTTTGCCAATGCAAATCTTGATTAGCTAATTCACTGCGATAATTTATTTTTTCTGAAGTTATTGCCTTTCTAGCTCCCAAACGAACATCTGAACTGAGCCCGATATTTAATGGCATTGAAAATTCAACACCAATTTTTCCAGCACGACCCTTCGAATCAAAAGAATTTTGCAAAGCAATATCGCGATTGCGCTCGATTTGCGTCATTGAATATGAGCCGTAAATATTGAGACTTGGCTTATTACTTTCCTCTTCAATTTTTGCATTAGCGATCATCGATTTCATCAAGGCTTTCTTGGCTTTAACGTCAATACGATCTTGCGGTTTCACAGAGCTAAAAACAATTTTTTCTAATTTTTTAATATCAAAATCTTCTAATTTTTCTTCAACAATTTCAGAATTAATATAACGTTTTTGATTAAAATTTCGATTGGCAATTTTTTCATTATTTTGCGCTTGCTTAAAAAATAATTCTCTAGATTCAACCAACGCTTTAGCTTGCAAAACATCACTTTTTTCACCCAAATTCATTTTCTCTTTTTTATAAACATAATCGTAAATTTTCTTAGCACTTTCTAAAGCTCGCTTTTGAATTTCAACAGCTTTGCGAGCGTAAACTAAAAACCAGTAAGTTTTTTCAGCATCAATTAATTCACTTATGGCCAAAGCTTTAGCATTTAGTTTTTGGGCTTGATTATTGTAGAAAAGCGAATCTCTTTGCGCACGAGTTGAACGTCCAAAGCCATTTTGCCAAAGCGGCAAAGATACTTCAATGGTTGGTATTGCCTGAGTATTTGTGGATGCTAGAACTGGGTTAGACAAGCTAGTCGTGTTTAAACCTTTATAATGGCTATTATTAAGCGAGTAAAAAATGTTAGTTTTCAAACCAATTTCAGAATCATAACTTAAACCAAAACGATTTGTTTGTGTGTAAACACTATTGTAGCGAAAAATCGCTAAAGCTTGATTTTGCTCAACAAAACCGCGCTCAGAAGTTGCAAAAACTTTTATAGCGGTAACTAACTTTGCTTTCTTTTTTAATAATTCAAAACTTCTCGCACTCTCTTGCGAAGCGCTATAAGATAAATTATCGCTTTTAACTTGCTGAATATATTCATCATATGTTAAAGCCTTAGATCCATGACTAACAAGGATTGATAATAGAAATATACTTAAAAATATACTTGCTTTTAAAGCTGAATTTATTGATGATTTAATCATGAAAATTTAAATTATAATTTAATGACTGAAATTAATAAAACTTTTACAAATAAAATTGAAGAGATTTTTTTAAAAATTTGCAATAGTGACGAAGTTGAAGAAAAAATTTCTAAAAATTTTTCCAAAAATTTTCCTAACAAATATTCCAATAAAATTACGCCAAAAAAAATTGCCGTAGCAGTTTCTGGAGGTTGTGATTCTCTTGCTTTGCTTGCGCTTCTTAGCGATTTCTTTTTACAGAAAAAACATGAAAAAATTGTTATTTATGCCATAACAATTGATCACAAAATGCGCAAAAATTCAAGCAGTGAAGCAAAAGATTTAAAAAAAATTTTAAATATTTTTCCTACAAGTTTTAAATTGCATCATCGCATTTTAACCATTGCTAAAAATAAAATTCCACAAAGGAATATCGAAGCAAAATTACGCGAAATTCGCTATGAATTAATGATAAATTTTTGTAAAAAAAATAAAATTCCTATAATTTTTTTAGGTCATCATTTGGGTGATATTGCTGAAAATTTTTTAATTCGTCTTTTTCGCGGAAGCTCAATTGAAGGACTAGCAAGTATTAGTGAGGTTAAAGAGATTCAAGAAATTAAATTAATTCGTCCACTACTCAACTTCAATAAACAACAATTAAAAGATTTTTTAATTAGCAAAAAAATTTCATGGTTTGAAGATGAAAGTAACAATGACGAAAAATTTTTGCGCAATAAAATTCGCAATTTTTTAGCAAGCTTTCCTGAAGAAAAAATATTGCAAACTCGTTTAAAAAATACTGGCGATTATTTTTTTAAAATGCGCGAATTTTTTGATGAAAAAACCGCTCAAGAAAAAAGCAGAATATCAACTAAAAATAAGGACTCAAGCTATATTATAAATCGCGAGGAATTAAAAAAATTACCCGAGGAAATTGCCTTAAAAATCCTTGCTGAAATTTTAGTAGAAATTAGTGAAAAAATATATAAACCGCGTCGCGAAAAATTACAAAGATTTTTTGATTATTTATGCACCAATCAAGATTTAAAACCACGCAATTTTTATAATTGCATGTTAAAAAAAATTAATAATAACGAGGTTTTGATTTATCGACAATTGATGAATTCTAAAAAATTAAATTAACAGATTGTCAACTTAAATAAACATTAATTTAGCTTATGAAGAATCCCGATATTTTCCCGATATTTTCCCGATATTTTCCCGATATTTTGTTTTGTTGATTATTTTAAAATTTTTAATTTTTACACTTGCAACCTAAAAGCAGGGCTTTATTTTGAATAGATAAATTTTAAAAAAGATAATAGATAATTAATTAAACAAAAAAATGTCTGAAAAAAATAACTCTTCAAATAATTTAACAGCTGAAAATGCTCCCGATATTGCCAATAAATCGGTAATTATTCCCGCTACTGGTCGAGATATTCAATCGGTATCATTGGTTGGAGAAATGCGTAAATCCTACCTTGATTACGCGATGAGTGTAATTGTTGCTCGGGCAATTCCTGATGCTTGCGATGGTTTAAAACCGGTGCATCGTCGTATCCTTTTTGCAATGTATGAAGGTAATTATGATTATAATAAAGCTTTTAAAAAATCGGCAAGAATTGTTGGTGAAGTAATGGGTAAATATCACCCGCATGGTGATGCAGCAATTTACGAGTCATTGGTTAGAATGGCGCAAGACTTTTCAATGCGCGTTCCCTTAATTGACGGGCAAGGTAATTTCGGTTCAATTGATGATGATCCTCCTGCCGCGATGCGTTATACAGAATCGCGATTAGAAAAAATTTCGCACACCATGCTTGATGAGCTTGACAAAGATACTGTTGATTTCATGCCCAATTATGATGGCCATGAAAAAGAACCGCGCGTTTTACCAGCACGCTTTCCAAACCTTCTGGCTAATGGTTCTGGTGGAATTGCTGTTGGTATGGCTACCAATATTCCTCCGCATAATCTTGGCGAAGTTATTGATTTATGCATGGCCTTCATCGATAACAGAGATATCACTATTGAAGAAGCAATAAAAATTGTTCCGGGTCCAGATTTTCCAACTGGTGGAATTATTCTTGGTCGTCAAGGACATGATAATGCTGCGCGCACTGGCAGAGGTTCAGTTGTTATGCGCGGTCGTCATAAAATTGAAAAAAAATCTAATAATAAAAATGCCATCATCATTACCGAAATTCCTTACCAAGTCAATAAAGCCAAGCTTGTTGAAAAAATTGCTGAATTGGTAAAAGATAAAAGAATCGAAGGTATTACTGATTTGCGCGATGAATCTGATCGCGATGGAATTCGCGTAGTTATTGAACTTCGTAAGGACGCAATGGAAGAAGTTATCATTAATCAACTTTACAGCTTCACAGAACTTCAATGCAATTTCAGTGTTAACATGTTAGCACTTAACCATGGCCAACCTCAATTGTTAAACCTGTTGCAAGTTATTCGCATTTTTGTTGAATTTCGTTTTGATGTTACAACGCGAAGAACTAATTTCCTTCTCAATAAAGCTCGCGACAAAACCCATATTTTAATTGGACTAGCTGTTGCAGTGGCAAATATTGATGAAATTGTCGAATTAATAAAAAGCTCAAAAGATGTTGCTCAAGCTAAAGAAAGATTACTCGCCAAAGCTTGGCCAGTTGGCTTGGTTGAAACGATAATCAAGCTTGTTCAAGATAAAGGAAATATTGTAAAAGATCAAAAATTCTACTTCACTGAAGCCCAAGCCAAAGCGATTCTTGAAATGCGTTTAGCGAGATTGACTGGTCTAGAAATGGATAAAATCACTGAAGAATTAAAACTATTAGCCGTTGAAATTTCTGGCTATCTTGATCTTCTTGCTGATCGTAAAAAAATGGTTACATTAGTTAAAAAAGAATTAATCGAAGTTAAGGAAGAATTTGCAACTCCTAGAAAATCAACGATCGAAGATTCAGAATTCGAAGTTGATATTGAAAACTTAATCCCCAAAGAAGAAATGGTTGTTGTTGCAACTATGAATGGCTATATCAAGCGTGTTGCCTTATCAGCTTATCGTGCACAACGTCGTGGCGGAAAAGGTCGAAGCGCTATGGATGTCCGTGACGAAGATATTGCTACCGATATTTTTGCAACCAATACTCACACGCCAATTTTGTTTTTCTCCAATAAGGGTAAATGCTACAAACTTAAAACATATAAATTACCACTTGGCAATCCACAAGCTCGTGGTCGCGCTCTGGTAAATTTATTACCTCTCGAAAATAACGAAAAAATCAGCACCATTCTTGCTCTCCCTGAAAATGAAGAAAGCTGGAAAGATCTGAGTATTGTTTTTGCAACTTCTAATGGTGATATCAGGCGCAACTCAATGGATCAATTTGTCGATATTAGATCAAGCGGTAAAATTGCCATGAAACTTGAGGGTGATGAAGCATTAGTTGGCGTTGCTTTATGCACTCCTAAAGATGATATTTTATTATCAACTAAAGATGGAAAATGCATTCGTTTTCCTGTGGAAAAATTAAGAGTATTTCAAAGTCGTAACTCAACTGGTGTTCGCGGAATTAAACTTGAAGCTAGCAATAAAGTAATTGCTTTATCAATTATCAAACATGCCGGTGAAGATTCTGAAATCAAAGAAAAATATTTAAAAATTGATTTAGAACTTCGTCTTGCTTTACGCGAAGCATTGATTCACAATAAAAAACTTCTTGAAAATCCCAGTGATGATTTATTGATTCAACCGCTTCCAATTCCACAAATCAAAGGCGCACAGCTTGATCAAAAAATAATCGAAGCAATGGCAGTCGATGAAGAATTTATTTTAACTATTACTGAAAATGGCTTTGGTAAACGTTCCTCAGCTTATGAATATCGCATCACTAATCGCGGTGGCTCAGGAATTACCAATATTGTTACTTCTAAAAGAAATGGCTTAGTGGTTGCAAGTTTCCCAGTTGAAAGCAAAGATCACATCATGATTATTACTAACAAAGGAACATTGATTCGCACTGAAATTGGTTCAGTTAGAATAACAGGTCGTAACACTCAAGGTGTAACTTTAATTAAAACTAAAGACGAAACTGTAGTTTCCGTTGCCCGAATTGCCCATACAGGAAATAAGGAAGTTGACGAAGCTGAAACCGGTGAAGATATTGGTGAAAATGCCGAAAAATCTGATTTAATTGCAACTTCACAATCGTCAGATTCTTCATTAGATAATAGTTAAATATTTTTTATTATGTTTGATTTTAATATTTAGAGTTTAAACAAATTAGCTAAAAACTAATGCCATTTCCACTTTTAAATAATTTATACTAAAAATTGTTATGACTTATCTACTTCAAGGAAAAAACAACAATACCTATGAAATTGTAATTGGTTGCGAAATTCACGCCCAAATAGCTTCTGATTCAAAACTTTTTTCACGCGCTTCGACGACCTTTGGATCTGAACAGAATTCACAAGTTTCATTGATTGACTGCGCAATGCCAGGAACTCTTCCAACTCTTAACGTTAAATGCGTTGAACAAGCTGTTAAAACAGGTCTTGGCATCAATGCCAAAATTAATCTTGAATCTATTTTTGATCGCAAAAATTATTTTTACCCTGATCTTCCGCAAGGTTATCAAATTTCCCAATTTAGCCATCCAATTGTTGGCGAGGGAGCCGTTGAAATTGAATTAGAAAATGGCGAAAAAAAAACCATCAATATCGAAAGAATTCACCTTGAGCAAGATGCCGGAAAATCTATTCACGATCAACATCCTTCATTATCATTAATCGATCTTAATCGCAGTGGCGTTGGTTTAATGGAAATAGTCTCTAAGCCAGATATGAGTTCGCCATTTGAAGCTTCGCAATATGTCAAAACAATTCGTGCAATTATGCGAAGTCTTGGAACTTGTGATGGCGATATGGAAAAAGGCAATTTAAGATGCGATGCCAATATTTCGGTTCGTAAAGTTGGTGAATTAAAATTAGGAACTCGTTGCGAAATTAAAAATCTCAACTCAATGCGCAACATCTCTCGCGCCATTGAATTTGAAGCAAAGCGTCAAATTGAAATTATTGAAAATGGTTCTGCAATTAAACAAGAAACTCGCCTTTTTGACGCGGTTACTGGCGAAACAAGAACCATGCGCTCTAAAGAAGATGCCATGGATTATCGCTACTTTCCTGATCCAGATTTACCGCCCTTGGTGCTTACTCAAGATTTTGTGGATAATATTAAAAAAAGTTTAAATGAGTTACCGCAAGCTCGCAAACAGCGTTATGTTGATGAATTGGCAATCGCTGAATATGATGCCTCGGTAATCACTGCCGATGGACAAACAATTATCTATTTTGAAGAATTAATAAAAAAACACGAACCCAAATTATGCGTTACATGGTTAACAGTTGAGCTATTTGGGCGCATGAATAAGCTTTCACTTAATTTTGAAAATCTAAAAGTAAAAGCCAGTGATTTAATTAATTTACTTGATCTAATCAAAAGTGGTGAAATTTCTGGAAAAATTGCCAAAGATGTTTTGGATATTATGATTGAAACTGGCGAATCAGCAAGTCAAATAGTTGAAAATAAAGGCTTAAAACAAGTTTCTGATATTGGCGCTTTAGAAAAAATTATTGCCGAAGTTCTAAAAAATAATCCCGAAAATCTCGCTAAATATCAATCTGGTGATGAAAAATTATTTGGTTTTTTTGTTGGCCAAATTATGAAGCAAAGCAAAGGTCAAGCCAATCCCCAGCTAGTTAACAAAATATTAAAAGAAAAAATTTTAGTAAAATAAAATTTTTTGATTTTGATATTTAATTCTAAAACTGTTAAATTTTTTTATTATAATTATCGAGATTATAATTTAATTTAAGGCAATAACTTGGCCACTGTTTTATAATTCTTTTACCAATAACAGCTTTAGGCAATTGGTAAAAATAT
>CAMDJZ010000040.1 GCA_945901265.1 Rickettsia typhi | reverse complement strand
CTCACCCTAACCCTCTCCCCACTGACGTGGGGAGAGGGGATTAGATCGGGTTTACTCTTTATTCGGGTTTATTCTTTATCTAGAAAAAAAATATCGGTATTATTTTATAAAAATTCGGTCTAATCCCCTCTCGTCGCATGCGGGGAGAGAGGATTGTAAGGAATTCCTTCCCCTCACCCTAACCCTCTCCCCACTGACGTGGGGAGAGGGGATTAGATCGGGTTTATTCTTTTCTTTTACGAAGAATCGATAAAAATTTATTGAAACAAAATAAAAAAGACTTAAAATTGAAGTTTGAAGAATCGATAAAAATTTATTGAAACAAAATAAAAAAGACTTAGAATTTAAAATATAAGATATAACAAAATATAAAAATATGCAAAATTTTATTCCCGCACAAACTGGTTTGAACCATGAAACTGAACTGCTCATCAAGCAATCACGTGAAGGTGCGTGTGGCGTTGATTTGCCAAATGTTAAAGAATTTAAATTAAAAACTGGACAAAATTCTCGTGAAAAAATTGGTTTAGCGCAAGTTAACGAACCACAAGTTATTCGCCATTTTGTGCGCTTATCAAATCAAAATTATTCGATTGATGCTGGATTTTATCCACTTGGTTCTTGCACGATGAAACACAATCCGAGACTCAATGAAAAAATGGCAAGACTTCCTGGCTTTGCCGATATTCATCCTGCGCAAGATGAATCAACAATTCAAGGTGCTTTGGAATTGATGTATAATTTACAAAACTGGTTAAGTACTTTAACGGGATTAGGTGCGGTTTCACTTGCTCCTGCAGCTGGTGCACAAGGTGAACTTGCCGGAATGTTGGTCATTAAAAAAGCTCATGAAGTTAAAGGCGAATCACATCGCAAAATAGTTTTAATTCCCGATTCAGCTCACGGTACCAACCCTGCAACAGCTGCGATGTGTGGTTTTGAAATAAAAGTTATTCCATCTGATGCGGATGGTTTAGTTGACTTGGAATTATTTAAAAAACTTGTCAGCGAACATGGCAAAAACATTGCTGGAACAATGATTACCAATCCGAATACTTGCGGAAAATTTGAAAAAAATATTTTAGAAATTGCTAATTTAATTCACTCAGTTGGTGGATATTTTTATTGCGATGGCGCTAATTATAATGCGATTGTTGGTAAGGTTCGCCCCGCTGATATTGGTGTTGATGTTATGCATTTTAATTTGCATAAAACTTTTTCTACCCCTCATGGTGGTGGAGGACCGGGTTCTGGTCCAATTGCAGTTCGTAAAGAATTAGCAGAATTTTTACCTTCGCCGCATGTTGAAAAAATTGATGGTAAATATAAATTTGTAACTCCAAAAAATTCTTGTGGAAAAGTTAAAGGCTTTAACGGCCAATTCGGTATGCATGTTCGTGCTCTTACTTACATGTTATCTCACGGCGCAGATGGTTTACAAAAAGTTGCTGAAGATGCGGTGATTTCTGCTAATTATATTTTAGCAAAATTACAAGATAAATTTCATGTTCCATTCCCTGGAAATTGCATGCATGAATGCTTGTTAACCGATAAAATTCAAAAAGCCAAAGGCATTTCAACACTTGATATCGCTAAAGCTTTGATTGAATTTGGAATTCATCCAATGACAGTATTTTTCCCATTGGTGGCACAAGGCGCTATGTTAATTGAACCAACTGAAACAGAGACTCGTGAGACTATTGACGAATTCATTACCATAATGCGTTATATCGCCGATGAGTGTGAAAATGGCAATGGCGATAAATTTCATGATTACCCTTTATCAACTCCGCGTAGACGCCTTGACGATGTTAAGGCAGCGAAATTTCCACTCTTAACTTGGAGTGAATTAAAATAATTTAAAATATTTTACAATTAATAAAAATTATTTTTTATATTTTTTTGTTAATTACTAACAAAATATTTTTAAATAATTAACCACAAAATCAAACCCCAAAAAAAAACCTGAAAAACTTAAGCCAAATTAATTTCAAATCCATGAATAAAAATTTTTCACAACAAAAATCTTTATCAAATTTTCTAAAAAATAAAACTGCTTTTACCCTTTTAGAGCTAGTTATTGTAATGATGCTTATCAGTATTATTGTTGCCGGAATAATGCAAGGTTCAAGCTTGGTAACATCCTCTCGCTTGGCAAGTGCAAGATCGCTTACCAGTAGAGCTCCAATATCTAATATTTCTGGTTTAATTGCGTGGTTTGAAGCATCGCATAAGAATTCATTTTTAACCACTCAAACTGTTAACGATGCAAATATCGGTGAATGGAGAGATATTTCACCAAGCTCTATTTTAAATCAAAGGAATAAACTTGCCAAAATTGCTAATACGAATATCAAATACCAAATTGCCTCTATCGGAAAAATTCCTGCGGTTAATTTTAATAATAATGATAAAATTTCCTTGATTAATTTCTATCAAGGAATTTTAAATCGCGCAACAATTTGCATTGTTTTTCGTCCAAATTTTACTCCAACTACAATTCCTGTTGTTCTAGTCGATAGCTATTTCAATCAAAGCGCATTTTATTTGGCAATTAAAAATAATACCGTAAATCTTAATGCCGGAATTGATGCTAATACTTCAACCTTAACTAATTCCGCAAATTTCGTCAATGGTCGCGATTATGTTGCTTGCGCAATTTTCAATAATACGCAATCAGGGGCTTATGTTAACAATGCTTTAACTTTAATTGGTGGAGCCTATATAAGCGCCGGAACAAATTCGATGAATGGCTTAACCGTTGGTAGTAATCGCAGTGGATTATCAGCTTTTAAAGGCTTTATTGCGGAAGTAATTATTTACAATCGACCCTTGAAATTACAGGAGCGCCGTGACGTTATGATTTATCTCGCCAAGAAATATCGCATCAACATTATTTCTTAAATAATATCATTTATTTTTCATTGAAATGGTATAATAAAATTAAACTTTATAATTGACCATTCAACAAATTTTCAATTAGATAATGGTTAATTAGAAAGTTAAAATAGTATAGAAAATCTAACTGTTGAAGACTTTATTACTGGGTTAAAGGCATTCATTCTCGCCTCTTGAATATTTATTTTAAAAAATTATAATAATAAAATCTTATCAAGATTTCGATTTTCACCCAAGAAGATTCTTGCTTGAGAACATCGAATTATCATTTGATTAATTTAATTTTTTAAAGCAATGAGTAAAAATCTTTCATTAATTAATCCTTCTTCGATCAATACCGAAGTACTTAAAAAATATCAACCATCAAGAGATTATAGTAAGGATAATTTTTTACAATATCTTCGTAAAATTCAGAAATTTGCGATTCTTACAAAAGAAGAAGAGGAATTTCATACAAAAAATTATTACGAAAATAGTGACAATAACTCTGCTCGCACACTTATTGAAAGTCATTTGCGCTTGGTTGTAAAAATTGCTGGTCGATTTAAAAATTATGGCTTACCGATAATTGATTTAGTGCAAGAAGGCAATCTTGGCTTAATTCAAGCTCTTAAAAAATTTCAACCGCAAAAGGGTTTTCGCTTTTCAACTTATGCGATGTGGTGGATTCGTGCTTTTATTCAGGATTTTGTTTTACGCTCTTGGTCATTAATTAAAATTGGTACCACCAATGCTCAAAAAAAATTATTTTTTAATCTTCATAAAGTAAAAAAACGTCTTGGCATTGAACAATCATCAAATGCTATCGATGAGATTAGTATTAAAAAAATTGCCGAAACTCTTAATGTCGATTGCAAAGAAGTTAAGGATATGGATTCACGACTAAGCCAAGGAGATTATTCACTTAATCATCAAATTTATAATGATGAAAATGATTCTATTGAAATAGGAGACATAATGGCATCAAGCGATGAAAGCCAAGAGCAAATTGCTATAACCAATCAAGATCTATCCCAAAAAAAACAAATTTTTGCTCAAGCTTTTTTAAAACTTGATTATCGTCAACAAGATATTTTACAAAAAAGACATCTTGATGAAAACGTCTCAACCCTTGAGGATCTAAGTCAGATTTATAAGGTTTCGCGTGAAAGAATTCGTCAAATCGAAGAAAATGCCCTCAAGAAAATAAAAAAAGAGATTGCTGAAATCTTACAAAAAAACATAACAAGACTTGCTTAAACTTGTTAAATAATATTTTTTTTAATTATAATTATATAACCATAATAAAATACATAAATGTTCACAGGAATTGTTAGTCATATTGCTAAAATAGAAAAAATAACTCATGGTAAAAATTCTGACAGTTTTTTAACAATTTCGCTTGATAAAAATTCTATTAAAAAAAAGTTCAAAATCGGTTCTTCTATTGCTTGTAATGGCATTTGTTTAA
The DNA here is from genome assembly GCA_945901265.1 of Rickettsia typhi. Lineage (GTDB taxonomy): Bacteria > Pseudomonadota > Alphaproteobacteria > Rickettsiales > UBA1997 > CAILUF01. The sequence goes on along the minus strand of CAMDJZ010000040.1, from coordinate 7,439 downwards.
CTTTGATTTCGCAAGAAATTATTAAGCAAAAAATTTGCTTCGATTTTTCAGCATCTAGCGAAACTTTTAACAAAACTACTCTAAAAGATTTTCAAAAAAATGATTTCATAAATGTTGAGTTTTCTCTTAAAATTGGTGATGAATTAGGTGGACATTTAGTATTGGGACATGTTGACGATACCGCAAAAATAATTGACATTTCAAACAATAAAGATTCTTGGATTTTCGTTTTTGAACTTAAGGAATATTTTAAAAAATTCATTGTAAAAAAAGGATCAATTACTGTAAATGGCGTTTCACTAACCGTAAATAATATCAATAAAAATAGCTTTGATGTCAATATTATCAACCACACATTTAACTATACGACTTTCAAATATTTACAAAAAAATCAGTTAATAAATTTAGAAATTGATGTTATTGCAAGATATGTTCACGCTAACAATACTTGATAGTTAATGTGATATTTTATTTTAAAAAAATAAATTAATTTAAAAATAATAAAATGGTTAAAAGTAATTATAATTTAGCAACAACACAAGAAATTATTACCGAAGCGCAAGCTGGAAAAATGTTCATTTTGGTTGATGATGAAAATCGTGAAAATGAAGGGGATCTTGTTATTCCAGCGCAAATGTGCGATGATCAAAAAGTTAATTTTATGGCCAAATATGGTCGCGGATTAATTTGCTTGGCCTTGGATGAAGATCGAGTTAAAAAACTCAATTTACCACTAATGGCTATGGATAATGAATCAAGGCATCGCACTGCTTTTACAGTTTCGATTGAAGCAAGACAAGGAATTGCCACGGGAATTTCTGCACAAGATCGCGCTAAAACTATTCGCGATGCTATTGATGAAAATTTAGGTAAAGAAGCAATTGTAAGTCCGGGACATATTTTTCCACTTAAAGCTCAAAATGGCGGAGTATTGGTTCGCGCAGGTCATACTGAAGCTTCCGTTGATATTGCTCGCCTTGCAAATCTTAACCCTTCAGCAGTAATTTGTGAGATTATGAATGATGATGGAACCATGGCGCGCATGAAAGATTTGATAAAATTTGCTAAAAAACATCATTTAAAAATTGGCACAATTGCTGATTTAATTGAATATCGGCGAAGTAATGAACAGCTAGTCGAATTAATTTCTCAAAGAAAATTTTTTAGCAAAATTGCTGGTGAATTTATTGCTAAAATTTATCGCAGTAAAATTGACGATGTTGAGCATATTGCCTTGGTAAAAGGTGATTTAACAAATATGGATAGTGTTTTGGTGAGAATGCATCATCTTAACATTATCAGTGATTGTTTAGATAATGCCGATGATCCTCGCACCGGAACTTTATTAAAATCTTTAAAAAAAATTAATAAAAATAAGAATGGGGTTGTTGTTGTGCTTCGTCAATTAAGCGAGAAAATTGCTGATAATTTTTTTGATGAAAATAATGTAACTAAGCCTCAAAAAACTCTTCGCAATTATGGAACTGGCGCACAAATTCTTGTTGATTTAGGAATTAAAAATTTAACTTTATTAACTAATACCAAAAAATCAGTAATTGGCCTTGAAGCCTATGGGATTAAGATTCGTGGTTATAAAAAAATTTAATAAATTTAAGAATAAATGATTTTGTCAAAAAAAATTTCCTGGCAAGATCCAGTAATTTTTGCCCAAAAAATTGCCAATAATTACTCTCAAGAAAATCTTTGTGATAGTTTTGTATTTTTAAATTCTGGGCTTAGCGATTATAAAAATAAATCAATTTCATATTTAGCAATTTTTAGTAAAGAAAAATTAATAACTAATGATTTTTTCTTAGCTAAAAAAATCATTAGAGCTTCTAAACAAAAATGGTTTGGCTATTTTTCATATGAGCTTGCCCATCAATTTGAAAATTTGCAAATAACTAGCCAATCAACTATTTCAGAAAATAAAATTCATTTCGAACAATTTCATTTAATTTTTGAATTTAATCATCAGAAAAAAATATTAACAGCCTATTATTCTGATCAATGCTATCTTGATTGCGTATTAAATTATCAACCAAAAAAAAATAATGATTCAGCCATTAAAATTAAAAATTTTTCTTCTAATTTTAGCGATCAATCTTATTTAAAAACTATAAATGAAATTCGTTATAAAATTGGGCAAGGTGATTTATTTCAACTAAATTTAACCAGAAAATTTTTTGGGGAATTTACAAATAAAATTGATCTTTCTTTGGCGTTTAATTTATTCATTGAACACTCAAAATTAACTCAAACAAACTATTCTTCTTTTTTTAAATTTGGCGATCTTATTATTATTTCGGCAAGCCCTGAATTATTTTTTAAAGCTAAAAATAAAAAAATTATCTCATGCCCAATTAAAGGAACAGCTCAACGCTCAAATGATAGAAAAATTGATCAAAAAAATAAAAAAAATCTTAAAAATTCCAGTAAGGAATGTGCTGAAAATTTAATGATTGTTGACTTGGTTCGCAATGACTTATCAAGAGTTTGCGAAATTGGTTCCGTTAAAGTCAAAAAATTATTTGCCATAAATAGTTACAAAAATATTCATCATATGTCTTCACAAATTCATGGCAAATTAACAAAAGATTGTAATGTTTTCGATGCCTTACAAGCCTTGTTTCCTGCGGGTTCAATGACTGGTGCACCAAAAATTATGGCGATGAATTTAATTGCTAAATTTGAAAAAATTAATCGCGGAATTTATAGCGGTGCAATTGGTTACATTGATGGTGATGATGATTTAAATTTGGCAGTGGTAATTAGAACTTTGGTGATAAAGGAAAATAAATTTGAATTGCAATTTGGCGGAGGAATTACCTATGAATCAGATGCTTCAATGGAGCTTCAGGAAGTTTACAACAAGGCCAATTCTTGGTTTAATATTTTAAATATTAAAAATAATTATTGAATTATTTTTTATTACTAAGAAATAATTATTTGAAATTTTTTTCCTAGATATTCTTCGATTGCCATCCTCTCTTCATTATTTAAAGCTCTAGTATAAATTATAATTTCACCAATATCACCGGAATAAAACCAAGTACTTTCTGTGTTGCCAATCACCCCATTATAAACAGTTAAGGCTGAAGTATTATTGCTTGAAGCCTCAGGATTTAATCCGCCATTTAACCAATATTTTTTACCAAGAGTTGAGCTATGTAAAAAAGTATGAATACGCGGAGTTGGCGAAACATAGGCAGGAATTGTGTAATTAAAATGATCTGAAGCTGGTATCCCATATTTTCCAGTAGTAATTACCGTTGAAGAACTATAGCCAATATGAAAATTTCCAGTAACTGACCCCCCTAAAAAAAATTGATTAAGTCCAGCAGACCTTCTACCCTCTATAACAAAAACTGTAAAATTTGAATTTATCATCCCCAAACTATTAAAACTAAAAAAATCATTTACACCATCAAATCTTAAGCCGGGAATTACTCCATTAAAAACATTTTCAACATAAATTGGATAATTGGTTAAAGCTGGTGAGGTAGCATTATTTTTATCAACAGAAGACCTATTATTATCATACCAAACAGAAACAGGTGAAGAATTTTGTTGCTCAGCCTCAATGAAACTTTTTTCCTGAGAAGTTTCAAGCCAGATCATTAAGTCTTTGATCGAAGATATTGGCGAATTAGATGTGATATTTTGAATTGATTTAATTTTCATTTGCCTAACCAGTCTTGAGCTTTGGGTAACGCCAGCAACTAAAATGCCAATAATCAAAATGACAATTGATAATTCAATTAACGAAAATGCTTTTGAGTTTTTCATGAAAAAATCGATAAAATTTATAAATTTAAAATTAAACTGAAATTTTTTCTAACGAAAAATTTGTTTGATTTTTTTAATAACAATTAATCACTATAATAATCTTTTATCTTTGGAATCAATTCTATTCTAAAATTTATTTAAATCTAAATTTTAATTGCCCATTTTTTGGCAAGATATTTTTCTATATCTTGACGCTCATCAGTTTTTAAATTACGATTATATAAAATAATTTCACTGATATAACCATTAAAGAAATAATTATCTACACCGTCACAACCGCTATTTGATCCGACACTTGTTGGGCGAATATTATTTTCAACAAAGCCAAGAGCTTGTGTCACAGGATTGACTCCATTTTTATATATCACTACATTAACTCGATCATAAGTAATAGTTAAAATATCAGTTTTAGCATTAACAATTGGCTGAGCGCCAATTTGAGACCACAGCGGTCCGCCATTTGCAATAAATAAAGCATATTGATTATTATAGGAATAAACTACCCAACCGCGCACAGTAGTTGGATAAAAATCATAGCGACTGCAATAAATTGCTTTATAAGCAAGAACCGACCCTATAGCATTTTGCGTTACTGCAAAAAAAGAAAAGCTTGAACTATTTTGCTCAGGAGAAAAACCGTTGGTTTTGAGGTAAGTATTAACGCCATTAAATTTTAAAGATGGTAATCCATTCACTGCATTGGAAGTGTAAGTTGGTCTTCGCGTAGCATCTCAGTTTGAATTAAATCAATTTTACTTGATGAAGTTGGGTTAATATCATACCACTAAGAAACTGTTGAATTGTCACTTGCTTCAAACTCATCGAAGGATTTATCAAGGGTTGGTTCATACCATGAAACTAATCCAGCTATTGAAGGAACTGGGGAACTGGTGGTTAAAGATTTTGCCGAAGATAATGCCACTTGCCTTAATAATCTAGAGCTTTGCGTAACGCCAGCAACTAAAATGCCAATAATCAAAATGACAATTGATAATTCAATTAAAGAAAATGCTTTAAAATTCTTCATAAAATATCAACAATTAAAACAAAAATATCTCAATAAAAATTCGTAATTATAAAAATTAATTTAGAACTTGACGATAAATATCTAGAGTTAAATCGCACATTTGTTTACTAGAAAAATTTTGCTCAATATTTTTTCGACCTGCGCTGCTAATTTTATCAACTATTTCCTTATCGAGCTTCAAAACCATATCAATAGTTTTAGCAAGATTTGAATGATCTCCAATATCAACTAAAAAACCCGTTTGACCCACAATAATTGTTTCAAGCGCTCCCCCGGTTTTTGTAGCAACGATGATTTTATTGGAAGCCTGTGCTTCAATAGAAATTCTTCCAAAAGCTTCAGGGCGAATACTTGGCGAAACCACAAAATGAGCAATTGCATAAGCTGCAGGCATGTCGCGACAATTATCAACAACCCTTACTTTACTTTCTAGATTTTTTTGAACGATGCGTTCTTCAATTTTTTTACGATATTTTTTATGACCGTGATCTGAACCAACCATAACACAAAAAAAATCACTTTCAACTTGTGTAAGGGCCTCAATCAAAAATTCGTGACCCTTCCAAGCAGTAAATCTAGCTGGCATTAAAATAATCTTTTTATCCTCTGGTAAATTCCATTTTTTACTTAAATCAATAACGCGATTTTTAGAAACTCGCTGAGAATTAAAATATACCAAATCAACACCGCGTTGAATAACGCTAATTTTATTACAAAAATTTCCTAAGTAATTTTGTAAAAGATAAGATTTAATAAAATGTGAAACTGTTATAACTCTTTCAGCTTTAAGCATAACGGCATTGTATAATTTTTTAAGAAAAAAATTGTTAATTCCTAAAAAATCACAAGAGTAGGTGCCGTGAACAGTTGAAACTAATTTGGTATTATATTTTTTACAAGCGAAGTAGGCGCTCCACATAACCGCTCTTGATCGAGCATGAATAATGTCAATATCGTGATTAATAATTAATTTTCTAAGTCGACCAATATTTAAAATAATACTTATGGGATTTTTACTTTTTAATGATGGAATTTCTATATGAGTAATTCCTGATTCACGTAAATCATAAACCAAAACTCCTCCTGCGGAGGCAACTATTGGTTCAAAATTTTCTTTTTTTAAAATTTTAGCAATATCAATAGTGCCCCTTTCAACACCGCCACTTTCTAGCGATGGCAATAATTGCATTACCGTTATTTTTTTTGTATTTTCCATAATTTTAATTAACAATTATTGTTTCTTCACGCTTAGCACCAGTTGAAATTATTACTACTTTCGCCATGCATAATTTCTCGATTGCCTTAACATAATTTAATGCTTTTAGAGGTAAGTCTTTCAAAGATTGAAAGCCAATAGTAGAAGTTTGCCAGCCATCAAACTCTTCATAAACCGGTTCGATCTTAGACCAAAGTTCAATATTTTGTGGAAAATAATCGTAAATTTTGTTATCGATTTTATATGCAACGCAGATTTTTATTTTCTGTAATTTATCTAAAACATCCAATTTAGTTAAAGCGATTTCTTTAACGCTAGAAAGTTTTACAGCATGTTTTATCAATACTAAGTCTAACCATCCGCAACGACGATTTCTTCCTGTCACAGTGCCGATTTCTTGACCTTCGATACGCAAAAATTCGCCGATTTCATCAGTTAATTCCGTTGGAAACGGACCCGATCCAACTCTCGTTGTATAAGCTTTGAGGATTCCAAGAGTTTTGTGAACCTTGTCAAAACCTAGACAAGAACCAATTGCAACCTGACCCAAGCTTATATTGCTTGAAGTTACAAAGGGATAAGTTCCAAAAGATACATCAAGCAAAGCTCCTTGCGCACCTTCAAACATAACAGCTTGGCATTGCTCAAGTTTCTGGCCAATTTCAAAAGCTGGTAATGAAAATTTTGCCAATCGATCTTTAATTTTAATTAATTCAGAAATTATAATTGAAGCTTCAATGATCGGTTCACCAAGCCCTTTTCGTAAAGCATTATGATATAACAATAAATCATCAACTCTATTAATTAATGTTGGTTGATGATGTAGATCGCAAATTCTAATTGCCCTTCTTCCAACTTTATCTTCATGGGCTGGACCATTGCCCCGACAAGTTGTACCAATTTTGTTATTGCCTTTTTTATTTTCTAAAATTTGATCAAGTTGACGATGTAGGGATAAAACCAAACAAACATTATCAGCAATTGCTAAATTTTGTGGTGTAATTTTTATACCATTTTTTTCAACTTTTTCAATTTCATCAAATAGTGAAATTGGATCAACAACGACTCCACTTCCAATCACTGAAAATTTTCCACGAATTGTTCCTGACGGCAATAAGCTTAATTTAAACACCTTATCATCAACTTTAATGGTATGACCTGCATTATTTCCGCCCTGGAAACGCACAACCGCATCAAATTTATCAGCCAAAAAATCTACAATTTTGCCCTTACCTTCATCACCCCATTGTAGTCCAATTATTGCAGTATTATTCATGTTAATTTTTAAATTTATTTTTAGCGTTTATTTGTTGATTTGGATAACTTTGATTAATGGTAAAGTACTTACTACAGTAAGGGCAAACCACGTGATCATTATCTCCCATATTTAAATAAACTAATGGATGA
>CAMDJZ010000039.1 GCA_945901265.1 Rickettsia typhi | reverse complement strand
TATTTAATGGTTAAAATATTTGAGCCCTCTTGCTTAAGATTTTTTTAGGCTCTTTTTAGCAATATTGTAAAAAAAGAAAAGCAATTGCAAATTATTTATCTAAATCTCAATCTTAATAGTTACAGGACAATGATCGGAAGCTTTTTCTTGATCCCTTACCCCTTCATTTTCTATATCGGCCTCAATTAGAGAATCGGCACCCAAAGGCGAAAGTAAAAGATAGTCAATTCTTGCGCCCTTATTTTGCAAATATGAATTACCGCGATAATCCCACCAAGAAAAATTTTTAGCATTTGGGTTGCATGCGCGATAAGAATCAATTAACCCAAGATTAATAAGGCTGCGAATTTTTGAGCGTTCAAGGGGATGAAATAATAACTGATTCTCATAAATTTGTGCATCAAAAATATCAAGATCATTAATTGCAACGTTGAAGTCTCCTGCAAAAATTTGAATTTCATTATAATTCAAAACTTCTTGAAAATGATTTTTGAGGCGATCAAAAAAATCAAGTTTATATAAAAATTTTTTAGAATTTGCAAGATCCTCGCCCTCGCCTAATTCTCCTCCGCCATTTGGCACGTAAATCGAGCTGACCCTAATGGCTTTATTTTTCAAGGAAATTACTGCCTCAATATAGCGAGCTTGCGAATCTTGCTCTTGATTTCGATCAAGCATTGGCAAGGTTTTAACCACATCTTCAATTTTATATTTCGATAAAATTGCTACTCCATTATAAGTTTTTTGTCCACTTACAACTGCGTTATATCCAGCATCGAGCAACTCTTCAAATGGAAAATTTTTTTCTTCACATTTTAATTCTTGCAAACAAACTATGTCGGGATCTGATTCTTTCAACCAAGCTAAAAGCCTTGGCATTCTAGCTCTAATCGAATTAACATTAAATGTTGATATTTTAAGCATTTTTTATGAATATTATTTATTGTAGTTATAATTTAATTGTTATATCAAATTAACCTGAAAATCTACTTGATAGAATTTATTAATTAATCTTCATCTTGTTGGCTAAAAATCTTCAAAAAACTTCAGCCGCATGGAAATACGACTTCATTTTTTAAAGATTTTTATCTCAAAAATATTTTGCTTAATTATTAATTTTCAAGTTAATTTGGTATAATTTAATTATTATTACTAATTTTAGCTAATTTTTTTAGGGTTAATAAATTTAATTGACTAGTTGAGTAAATATTCTTGTTATTCTTTAAAAAGCTAAATGATTTTGACTGATAAATCTCTTCTGCAACAAAGATAATAATGCCATTTTCTGTAATAATTTTTGATTTTTCTTCCGTTAAATCTAAGCCAATTGTTATCTGAATCATAACATCAACATCGGATTTTTTTGAAGTCTTGATAAACTGCTTATATCTTTCCCTTAAAGTTCTTTTTGCTCCAATTCCATAGCTAATTTTATCGATTTTAAAGAAAAAATCATATTCAGTACTTTGATCAAATTTATCATGAACTCTTTTTTTAAAATCTATACCAATTTTCGATAAAACAATTTCAATGCGGTTTTCGTAGTTTGATCCCGAATCAGAAATTATTGATTGATTAATGCTTTCACTAAACATTAACATAAAAATTTGATTTGATTCAAGGCCGTTATCTTTTAAATTTCTAAATCTATTTGACAAATTTTGTAAAAATTCAAATGAATTTTCAGTCATAAAATTAAGATTTTTATTTTCAATATTCTCAAAAAATAATAATGCTAATAATGCACTATTGACGCGAACAAAATAAGGTTTCAAAACTGATAATTTGTCATATTCTAATGAAAGCGGATCAAGTTTTTGCAATTTATCAAAATTCAATATATCACAAATTTTGGCTTCACTTAGCAATAGGTCTTTAACTACATAGAGTCTTATTGCGAATTCTAACAAATAAAAATCTTGATTATCTTCAACTCTATCTAGTATGTTTTCAATTAACTGTTTTTTTTCAATTGATTTAATTTTGCTGAAAAAATCTTTAACTAATTCATTTTTATTATTTTCAAATATGGTTAATTTTAGAAATTCTTCAATTTGAATATTGCTCAGTTTTGCTTTAATTAAATATTTTAAAAAGAAATAAAATTTAAGATTTATATCCAATTTTTTTTCTTCAATTTTTAATTTTGTTATTTTCATTTCTTTGCTAATGCTTTGGCAATTTCTACCGCTATTGCTTCAATAACGGGAACGGATACACTATTGCCAAATTGTTTATAAGCTTGAACATCGCTTACGGGAATTATAAAATCTTCAGGAAACCCTTGCAATCTTGCAGCTTCTCTGGGAGTAATTTTGCGCGGATTTTTATTTTCTTGTTCAATCAAAATCTCAGATCCATCCTTGTAATATCTAGCCGAAATTGTACTTGTATATGGCGAATTTTTATTAAAAATTGAATAACCAAAACCATTTCCTTTGGCAAGATGTTGATCTTTTCTTCTTTTGTGACCTTCCCATAATTTGTCTGAAATAGTATATTTTTGGGCAACTTCTTTTTCTAAAATATTTCCTAGGTTTGATGAATTTGCAAATGGCAAAGGAAATTGGAATTTAACATGATTTTTAAAGCAAACTATATAAATTCTTTCACGATTTTGAGCTAAGCCAAAATCTTTTGAATTTAAAATTTGTACGAATATTTTATAACCTAAATCCTCTAAATTCTTTTTAACAATTGCAAAGGTATTTCCTTTATCATGACTTTTAAAACCTTTGACATTTTCAAGCAAAATAACTTGCGGTTGATGATATGAAATTATTCTGCAAATATCAAAAAAAAGCGTTCCTCTTAAATCAGCAAAACCTTGTTTTTTCCCTGCATTTGAAAAAGGTTGACAAGGAAATCCAGCAAGTAAAATGTCAAACTCGGGAATATCTTTAGCATCTATTTTAGTGATGTCTCCAGCAATTGGATGATGAAAATTTTTTTGATAAGTAATTTGACTAAATTTATCCCATTCGCTTGCAAAAACGCATTCAGCATGAAGCCTGTCGAAACCAATTCTAATTCCTCCAATTCCTGCAAATAAATCAATAAAACGATAATTTTTTAAACTATAAGAATTTTGCATTTTATGAATTATTTCTTGAGAATAAAATTTATCAAATAATTCAGTTTGAGCGTTACTTAAAATAGGTTTTTCAATTTTTTTTACTAATGAATTTATCACAAAATTATTTTTGGTTAACTGTAATTTTAATTATACCAAATTAACTTGAAAATTAATAATTAAGCAAAATATTTTTGCCAGTCGACCTAAAAGCGTCAACAGGATTTTTGAGATAAAAATCTTTAAAAAATGAAGTCTTATTTCCACAAGGCTGAAGTTTTTTGATGATTTTTAGCCAAAAAGATGAAGCTTAATTTTTAAATTACAAAAGCATGTATTTTCAAGTTAATTTGGTATTAGTTATTTTAAACAAATTTTATAATTTTAAAGCTAAATTTATAAATCTAGAACACATCCTTCATAAAATGAAAACCCCTAATGTAAAAACCTTCGCTGTAATAAAGTGAATGGGATTTTTTATTTTCGGTGTAAGAATCTAAAACAATTTTTTGACAATTATTTTGTTTCGCAAAATTTTCAAGATATTTTATAATTTTTTTACCAACTCCACTGCCTCTAAGCGATTCTTCTACAATTAAATTAGAAAGTTGTAGATATTTTCCGCAGTAAAACATTCGCGCTAGCCAAAATCCGCAGACTCCAACCAAATCCAACTGATCAACTAAAATTGACTTTTCTTGATTTTTCACAAAAACCAATAACATTTGATAATTACTAAGAGAAATCATTTCTTCAACTGATTCAAGAAATTTTTCTTCGCTGAAATCTTGATAATGCTTGCCAATCAATGGATAGCCGAGTTGCATTTCTTGAGGATTTTTAGCAATTTTAAAAATAATTTCCATGTATTTTAAATCCAAAATTATATTTTTTGTAGATCATTTGCCAACTTGGAAGCCCAATTGGTAATCGTTCCAGCACCTGTGCAAAATATCAAATCGCCTTTTTTAATTAACGGTTTCAAAATATTAGCCAAATCATTTTCGCTATTTAATTTTATAACATTTTTATGACCAGCTTTTTTAATTCCTTCAATTAATGAATCTTGATTGATCCCTTCAATTGGAGCTTGCGAGGCTGAATAAATATCCGAAACAATAACAATATCAGCATCAAAAAAAGCTCCGCAAAATTCTTTAAATAAATCACGAACTCGTGAATATTTGTGAGGCTGAACTACGCAAATAACTTTATTTTCCTTAGCAACTAATTCTCTTGCCGCTCTTAGAGTTGTTGATATTTCAGTTGGATGATGACCGTAATCATCAATTATTGAAACTCCGTTAAACTCACCAACTTTTGTGAATCTTTGTTTAACGCCATTAAATTTAGATAAACCTTGTTTAATTTGATTATTTTCTAAACCAAGAAATTTTCCAATTCCTATTGCCACTAAAGCATTGCTAGCATTATGTTTGCCATATATTGGCATTTTAATTGATTTTATTTCTTCGCCATTTTTGAATGCAACATCAAAAGTAATTCCGCTAATATCCATCGAAATATTTTTTGCCATAATGTCAGCAGATTTTTTTATCGAATAACTTACTAAATTTTTTTTACTTGCGCAAAGCTTTAAGTATAATTTTTCTGCCTCAAAATCATCAATGCAAATCACGCATAAACCATCATCGGAAATTTGCGAGGCATATTGCTCAAAACAGGTTTTTTGTTTTTCAAAACTTCCTTGATAACCTGCAAATTCAAGATGTTCGGCTTCAATATTGGTAATTGCGCCAATTTTAGTTGGAAGTTTAATAAAGCTCGCATCAGACTCATCAGATTCAGCAATCAAATATTTTCCTTTGCCAACTATTGAGTTACTTTGAAAATAGTGAATTATTCCACCGTTAATTATTGTTGGTTGTAAACCAGCATCATCTAACAAAACTGAAACCATCCCCGTGGTGCTAGTCTTGCCATGCGTTCCAGCAATAGTAATTCCAATATAATCATGCATTATTAAAGCCAATAATTCCGCACGAGTCATGATCGAAATATTGCGATTTTGTGCTTCAAGAATTTCTGGGTTACTGGTTTTTATAATTGAGGTTTGCACAACTAAAGTAATTTCTTCGCCAATATTTTTGGCATCGTGACCAACAAAATATTCAACATTTTTTGATCTCAATTTTTCAGTTAAATGATTTTCTTTTAAATCTGAACCTTGCACTGCAACACCCCATTCACGAAGAATAAACGCCAATGCGCTCATGCCAATTCCGCCAATGCCAATAAAGTGAACTTTTTTTTGTTTTTTAAGTTCGTTAATATCGTGAATCATATTTTTAAAATTTTAATCAAAAATTATATCGTTACAAAACCTTTGTTTTCTATGGCATTTTGTCCATTAAAATTATAAATATCAATTTAATTTAATAGCATTAATTTTAATTATTTTAAATTTAAAGTCGCGCATAAGTTGGGCAAATTTTTATAAACTCAGTTAAGTGTTTAGGTTAAAAACCAATCTTGGAGGTTATAACTAAAGATTTTAATAAACTTAAGTAAGCATAATAAAAACATAATAAAAAATGTTAAAAAAAACAGTTAGCGAAATTTTTAAAATATGGCAAAACCTACAACCCCAACCCCAAACTGAACTAGTTTACACCAATAATTACACATTGTTAGTTGCCGTTATATTATCGGCTCAAGCAACCGATATTTCAGTTAATAAAGTTACTCAATCTTTATTTAAAATTGTTGATAATCCACAAAAAATGTTAGAGATTGGTGAAGAACAATTAAAAAAATATATTTCCACAATTGGCTTATTTAATGGCAAAGCGAGCAATATTATTAAGATGTCAAAAATTTTAATTGAAAAATTTAATGGTCAAATTCCGCAAAATTTTGAACAATTAAATTCTCTTCCTGGGGTTGGTAGAAAAACTGCCAATGTTGTTCTTAATTGTGCATTTGGCATACCAACTATTGCGGTTGATACTCATGTTTTTCGCGTTGCCAATCGCCTTGGTTTAGTCAGTGAAATTAATGAAGAAAAAACCGAAAAAGCTTTATTAAAAATTATTCCTAAAGAATTTTTACAATATGCGCATCATTGGCTAATATTGCATGGACGCTATGTTTGTAAGGCTCGCAAGCCTGATTGTCAAAATTGTCAAATCGCAAAATTTTGTCAAAAAAAATTTTCCTAAATTAAATTTGCCAAAACAAATTTATACCATTTCCACTTTTAAATCAGGCATTTAAATTTAAAGGCGAGGTCTGCGTAAATCCCAGTAGATCTAGGTGCGCAAAGACGAGGATCTGAAAAATTTAATTGCATCGTTTAAAAGTGGAAATGCTATTAGTAAAAAATTAAATGACTTTTTGTCAATGAATCGCGTTAAATGAATCGCGATAATCGCGATATTTGAAAATATTTTTTTCAAATTGTATAATTTTATCTTCCTGTTATATCTCTTCCCGCTCCACCGCCTCCTCCTCGTGGAACACCTCCTGCTGCTGCTCCGACTTGAGGCTTAATTGTAAAATGACTATTTTGTTGCCACAAAAGAATTGCCTCCTCGCTTACAAAAGTAAGCCTCAATCCTACTAATTTTCCATCTTTCCTTCCTGAATAAATACCCTTTTGTTGGTTTAATTTTTGCACCCTATAAGAAAATTGACGAAACTTATTTAATTTTTCTTTCTTTTCTTCTTGACCGTAACTAGCGATTAAAGCATCTTGTGATAATTTTTCTTCATTAACATTGCCAAGGCCACCATATTTTTTAGCAAGAATAATTGCTTGCTTTACCTCATCATCAGTCATTTTTAACTGCGTTTGGCATTCATAAATCACATTGGCCATAACTTTTTGTACTGCGTTAATGTTAATATCGACATTACCTTGCGTCATATAGTTAGGATCATCTTTAAGCACCAGATAATCATTACCTCTGCGATATTGATCACTTGGCCTTACATGATTAGCCCAAAAATTATCTTGGCTTGCGAATTTCATAGAAAAAGTTGGCTTGATGATTGTTGCCGGAGTTATTTTAATGCCCTGCGTTACATTAGCAGCTTGTAATTTACTTATTTTTTTATTAGCTATATTTTTAATTTCATCAAGCAATTCTTTGTCTTTGACTTTTTTGAATCCTTTAGGCTGTCCTTGCTCATCTTTATCCTCAATATTTCCAGCTCCCTCTCCATCATTTCCTTTTCCAAAACCATCAATCATTGCTGGAGGGATTTTACTAAATCCCAAATAACTTCCGCATAATGAACCTACCACAGTTCCATTTGTATCTGTATCACCGCCCTGAGCCATAAGCTCAAGACATATTTCGGTTAATGCATTTTGCGGTGTCTTTGAATTTATATTAATTTTTTCTCGCAATCTTGTTAAAGCAAAAAATCCGGCACTTAATGCGCGATGCGACATGCCAATATTGTCATATGGTTGCGAACCTTTAGTTGCTTTTATTGGATCAGTTTCAAATCTAGGATTAGTCAATTCCAAATCTTCCCATTTCTCAAATTTCTCGCTAACTATTTCACTAAAAATTGCTTTGCGCATTTGATTTTTCCATTCGGTCATCTTTACATCTAGATCATAATTATAGACTAAATTTTGCGATTGCTTATGGGCAATTAACTCTTCATAATCGCCTTTTCTCTCATCTAAAATTTTTTCACCCGCTTCAAAAGCCTCCGCTAAATATTTTTGGTAATTATCATCGCTTAATTCCCCTTGATGATTTTGTAATTTGTAAAGCATTGTCACATAAGCCACGCAATGAGCTGAAACCAAGGGATTGTAATGCGTAACCTTCGCTAATTCTTGGGTAGCTTTTTGCGCTAATTCAAGCGAATCAGGATAATATTGTAAAATGTAAGAACTACTCATTAAAGCGCCATTAGCTTGAGTAAAAAAATCTTGTTCAAGAAAATTTTTTACCCATATTGCTTTTGATCTTGCGACTGGATAATGAAGAAATTGTTGGTGCCCCGCCTGATCAATTCCTTGGGAACTTCTAGCCATCACTTCCTTTGTATTTGAACCTAATCCAAAACTACTTCTTCCAAAAGTTTCTTCTAATTTACCATTACTCCAATTCACAATATATTTTGCAAATTTTTTTTTAGCACTTTCTAAATCACCCTGCACATTTCGCAAGGCAAAAAATTTCAACACCGCTTGATCGGTATCGTCAGTTGGTGAGCCTTTGGGACCTAGTTGACGCCATCTTGATGTCTGTTGATCACCATACACTTGACTAGGATTTGAGATATCTTTTATGCACCCATATGGATCATTACCATCTACCTTAATTTTTCTTATGCCATATGGATCTCTTAAAAAATTATCAATATGCTCTTGTCGAATTTTAATTTTTCCAGCCTGAGAATATTCAATACATTTAGAATTGTGCAAAAATGTTTTTGCCTGCTTGCGCGATAAAAATTCTGTCGTTAAACCCAAAGCATCAAAAATCGCTTGCCCATAAAGAGCACCATTCAAGCGATCTTTTCTTTCTTCTTCTTCTTTTGCTATTGAAGGTTGATCAGGAATCACTCTAATTCGCATCAAAGTATCTGCTGGAGCTGTTCTTGCCGTAGCTGCGACGAATGTTTGCGCTTGAAGCGATGGCGCTTGAGTGAGTGGAAGCGATGGTGCTTGAGTGAGTGGAAGCGCTTTTGGCCTTGCTGGAGCCTGTGGCGATAATGGTGCTAGAGCTGGAGCTGGTCGATGTAGGACTGGACCCGCCTCTTGTTGAGATCGAGCTTTTCCATCAATTTCTTGTTCAATAAGTTTATGAGGTGCTCTTAAATTTTGAAAAACATCTTTATAAATTTGTCTGAGCTTAATTGCTTTTATATGATATCCCTGTTGTTTATTTACATAATCATCTTCAAAACAATTTGCTAATGAGAAAAGACCAAATTGAACATCAGAGGATATTTCATTAAATTTATCAGAATTTTTCTTAAATGCACAAAGAATTCTTTTATATCTTTCTTTAAGTGCAGTATAAAAATCCTCGATGTTACTTCTTAAAGGGGGGGGAAGTATTAGCGTCAGGTGATGCTATATAATTATCGCACCACCTCATACAGATCTTATAGCTTTCAATAATTTTATTTAGCCTTACTTTATATCTTTGAGCTTGAGTATAATCAACATTATCTGCGCCCGCTTCTTTCCCTCTAAAATCAATGCCAATTGAATTAAAATATTTAGCAGTTAAATCCAAATAATTTTCTCTATATTGATTATTACTTAAAAGCTCACCAAGTAAATTATTATCATAAGTTATTCCGCCACCAATTTGATTAACCTTGATGGCATCATCATCTGAATCTACGTTCGAATTTAGATAAAGATTAGGAAAATACCAATCAAAATGAACCTCGCCATTTGCAATTCCGCGCGTAGAATGTTCGATTATTTTGTTTTTGACAATTAAATTTGCAGTAATTTTTTGTGATAGCGTGGGGCTTTGTAAAGTATTACTAGCAGGCATATTATAATAAAATAAAATCAAAAAAATTTAATAAAATAATTTAAAAAATTATCAAGTGAATTCTAGAAATATATATTATTGATTAAACAATTCAAATTTTTAATTCAATTAAATTTTTTTGATATTATAATTTTTTAAAATATTTGTGGATTATGATTTTCTAGTTGCAAAGAAAATTAACATAATCCCAAAAATTAATGATAAAAAAGATCCGCAAAGAACGCCAATTTTTACTTCATTAATTGCGCTATGATTATTTACAAATGCCAATGACCCAATAAAGAAACTCATGGTAAAACCAATGCCTGTTAAAACTGAAACTCCATAGAATTCTAACCAACTTGATTCTCCTTTTGCGCTTCTTGGAAGATGTGTTAATCCCATTTTTATTGACAAAAAACTAAATAACATTACGCCAATTTGTTTGCCAAAAAATAATCCAAAAGTAATTCCAAAAACCAATGGGGTGGTAAGAATTTCTAAAGAAAAATTTTCAATTCTTACGCCACTATTAGCGAATGCAAAAAGTGGCAAAATTAGAAAATTTACCGTTGGAGCAATTTTTTTTATTAACTTATGAAGAGTATCATTATTGCGTGGAATAAACATTGCCAGAACTACGCCAGCAATAGATGAGTGAATGCCAGATTTTAGAAACATCAGCCATAAAATAATTCCCAAACCAAGATAAAGAAAAAGATTGGTAAATTTTTTTAGATTAAAAATTGCCAGTATAATAGCGCATAAAAATGCTAATCCAATATAAAATAACGAAATATTGTGAGAATAAAAAATAGCAATAATCATAATTGCATTTAGATCATCAAAAATTGCCAATGAGATCAAAAAAACTTTGAGAGATTTAGAAACTTTATTGCCAAACAGACAAATTGCTCCATAAGCAAAAGCTATGTCAGTTGCGGTTGGAATTGCAAAACCGCGAAGATTTTCTAAATGATTAAAATTACAAATATAAAAAATTAAAGCTGGAACAATTACACCGCCGCAGGCTGCAATTACTGGTAGCATTGCCCTAGACTTAGTTGATAACTCTCCTATCAAAATTTCTTCTTTTAATTCCAGACCTACCAATAAAAAAAATATTGCCATCAGGGCATCATTGATCCAATCATGGATGGACAGATCTTTATATATTCCAATAAAACTCAGATTAAGTGGCAAATTAAGCAAGAAAAAATCATTGTAAATTTTAAAATTAGCCGAGTTTGCAACCAATAGCGATAAGGCCGTAGCAATTAAGAGCAGTATTCCAGTAGAAGCTTCTAATTCAAAAATTTTTTTAACTCGACGTAACATAAAATTTGATAAATTAAAAATTGCTTAGGAAAATTTATTAATAAATTTTATGTGCGATTAATACCATTTCAACTTTAAAAATAACAAATATAAAAATATTATTTTCTTAGTCTTGCAGCATAATGAGATTTTATAATTCTGGTCTTTCAAACGCGTTATTAAAGGCTTAAAAGATTATCGAGCTTATAAAAAACTTAGGGCTGGATGTTTTGAAGTTTAGTGTAAAATTTGAGAATAAAAAATAATCAACATCTTTCTGGATCTACATAATCAAAATCTTACAAGGCTTACTCAGGAATTATAGATTTTTATAAACATTAATACTTTTTTTCAAATTACAATAAAAGATTTATTTAAAGTTAGAAATAGTGAATTTTTAGTGAGTTGTGATTTAGTATAAAGAAATTATGTAATCGAAAAAATTGAATAAGATTTTGATGAAGCCTTAAGAGTGGGTAGGGGTTAAGGAAAGTGGTGTGTATTTAGATTGAAAAAACTAAGTGAATGATAATGTAAAAATAAGAAAAAAGTAAAGACGGTAGCTATTTTGTAAATTGTTTATAGTTATTTTAGTAACTATGTTTTGGAAAATAATCCGAAGATTATTTTCTGTTTTTTTAAGGAGGTAATCCAGCCGCAGGTTCCCCTACTGCTACCTTGTTACGACTTAACCCCAGTCACTCCTCCTACCGTGTAGGGCTACCTCCTTGCGGTTAGCTCACCCTATTCAGGTAGAAACAGCTTCCATGGCTTGACGGGCAGTGTGTACAAGACCCGAGAACGTATTCACCGTGGCATGCTGATCCACGATTACTAGCAATTCCAACTTCATGAGGGCGAGTTGCAGCCCTCAATCTGAACTGAGATGGCTTTTAAGGATTTGCTCCAGATTGCTCTTTGGCTTCCTGCTGTAACCACCATTGTATCATGTGTGTAGCCCAACCCATAAGGGCCATGATGACTTGACATCGTCCCCACCTTCCTCCTACTTGTCGTAGGCAGTTTCCTTATAGTTCCCGGCATAACCCGATGGCAAATAAGGATGAGGGTTGCGCTCGTTGAAGGACTTAACCTAACATCTCACGACACGAGCTGACGACAGCCATGCAACACCTGTCTTAGATGTGGATTGCTCCAAAGATAAATTTCTCTATCGGTCATCTAGATTCAAGGGTTGGTAAGGTTTTTCGTGTAGCATCGAATTAAACCACATGATCCACTGCTTGTGCGGGTCCCCGTCAATTCCTTTGAGTTTTAGTCTTGCGACCGTAGTCCCCAGGCGGAGTGCTTAACGCGTTAGCTTCGCCACCGAAACCTAAAGTCCCGATAACTAGCACTCATCGTTTACTGCGTGGACTACCAGGGTATCTAATCCTGTTTGCTCCCCACGCTTTCGTGCCTCAGCGTCAGTATTGGCGTAGATAGTCGCCTTCGCCACTGATGTTCCTCCTAATATCTACGGATTTCACCCCTACACTAGGAATTCCACTATCCCCCACCATACTCAAGTTAAACAGTTTCGATTGCAATTCCGAAGTTAAGCCTCGGGATTTCACAAACGACTTATTTAGCCGCCTACGCACGCTTTACGCCCAATGATTCCGAACAACGCTAGCACCCTTCGTATTACCGCGGCTGCTGGCACGAAGTTTGCCGGTGCTTTTTCTGTGGATACCGTCATTATCTTCTCCACTAAAAGAGCTTTACAATCCGAAGACCTTCATCACTCACGCGGTATTGCTGGATCAGGCTTGCGCCCATTGTCCAATATTCCCCACTGCTGCCTCCCGTAGGAGTCTGGACCGTGTCTCAGTTCCAGTGTGGCTGATCATCCTCTCAG
>CAMDJZ010000038.1 GCA_945901265.1 Rickettsia typhi | reverse complement strand
GCCCAAGGGCAAGGCTCTAATCTTTCTGCAAATGGTTTAGAATTTTATTTCAAAAATGGTTACACGATTATTGATGATCCAAACTCAAATTTTGCCGTAAAACTTTCTGGCGAAATGCAACTTGCAAATAGTGATTTTAACTTTTAACACCAAATTTATTTTTAAAAAATTATGCACAAAATTATGCACAAACTGAAATTTATAATTCTGTTTAACAAGGAGATGAAGCTTATAATTCTGGCAATTTTTATTTATGGCTCATTAATCGCAAATTCTTTGGCATCTTCAGTGATTAATGGCGGAGATTCAAAAGTTGTAAATGGCGAATCTGATAACAAAAGTTTTTCACAAAATGGATTAGCTGGAGGGTTATCAATTGGAAGTAGATTTAATTTGGCAGAAGATATTTTTAGTGATGCGGAAGATAAAAATAGTAGCATCAAAGATCGCATTTTTACCGAAATAGAAGCTTTTGGAAATCAGTTTTTTTCAGGAAAAATTAAACAAAATTTTGGCGCGAGATTAAATTTAGGTTATGAAATAAAAGGCTTTAGAATATATGGTTCAGGCGGATATGTTGCGTCAACATTTGATTATCAAGAAGCGAAAAATAGCAAGCAATCACTGATTTCCTCAGCACCATTTTTTGGAATTGGATTAGGTTATGATCTAACAAAAACTATTTCATTAAGATTAAACTCAATGTTTTATAATTTTGATTTTAAGCCAAAAAATTCTGAGTTCAAAAATGTTGAAGTCAATGTTTCTGCGGTAAATCTTGGTTTAGGATTTAATTTTTAACAGAGTTTATGCACAATCACCAATGCTTTAAAATAGTAACTTTATTTTTGTTTTTTATAGTTTTTGAGCAAGCATTTGCTACAAATTTAAGAGATGCAATTGATAGCGCTCAAGCTAATAATCGCAATATTAAACTTGAACAAATTAAGCTTAATTCTATAAAAACTGAAAAAACAAAAGCAATCGCTGAATTTTTACCAAATATTAGCGCTAATATTTCTCATGGACAAAGAAACAGCTTCTACCAAGGTCAGAGCTATGATCGTTCAACTAAGCAAAATAGTGAAGAGATAAAAATTGAGCAACCAATTTTTGACGGATTGCATTCGATCTCTAAATATCGCGAAGCAAATTATAAAATAAAATCTAGTAGCGCTAGAAACCAAAATAAAATTCAAGAAATTTCTTTTGCTACCGTGCAAAGCTATTGTAATCTTTTTCGCTATCAAGAATTGTTAAAAATTCGCAAGGAAAATAAAGAATTAGGAAAAAACTTTTTTAATTTAGTTAAGCGCAGAAAAGAGGTTAGAATCATTGATAATGCTGACATCATAAAATTTTCTTACGAAACTTCACTTACCGATGAAAAATATCTTGATGCTCTTAACAGACTTAATAAAGCTAAATTTGATTATCAAAATTTAGTTGGCGAATTAAATGAAAATCTTGTTAAGCCAGAAATTTTAGTAGAAGAATTTGATAAAAATAAAATTCTTGAATTAGCATTGGCGAATAATCACAACATCAAATCTTATCACTATAATTATCTTGCTAATAAAGCTGCCTTAAATGCCGAAAAAGCTAATTTTCTTCCCAAAATTTCAATTGTAGCTTCAGCTAGTAAGCAAGACAAGGTAGTTTATCTTAATAATCAAGACCTCAATTCAAAGTCAGTGTTTGTAAATGTAGCAATACCAATTTTTCAAAAAGGTTTTGAATATGCCAATACCAGTAAAGCAAGGTATGATAGAGATATCGCCAAAGAAGAATATGAGATTTCTAAAGATGATATTTCTAAAGAAATCAACCAGGCATTTGAAGAATATAATTTCTTTTTTGAAATAAATAAAACCAATAAAAAACTTTTTGAAATGTCTATTAAGCGAGCTGAGATTTTTAAAAAGAGATTGAAATCAAAAATTGAAGATCCAGTTGAGGCAATCCGCGCTTATATCGAAGCCAATGACAGAAAAATAAATTACATTGATTCCGAAATCGATTTGGTAATTGCTCAATATAAAATAAAATATTTTTTAGGGGAAATATAAATATGCAAAATCAACCACAAAAAATTATCCAAAGCACAATTGAATCATGTAAAAAAGCTTTCTGGTTTTGTTTGTTATTCAGTTTTTTTATCAGCATTTTTACTCTTGCCTCTTCAATTTATTCGATGCAAGTTTTAGATCGAGTTTTAAGTAGCAATAGCTTTGAAACCTTACTCTACCTTACCATTATTGTTTTGATGTTTTTAATATTTCTTGGAGTTTTAACGCAGATTAGAGCAACGATTTTTTTACATATTGCCAATTGGCTCGATGAAAAATTATCAATAGCCTTATTCAATAAAGACATTGAAGCGCAAGGCTCAAGTAAAAATATTAATAGTCAAAATTTGCGTGATTTACAAATTATTAAAACATTTATTTCTAGTGTAAATTTAGCGATAATTTTTGATTCTCCATTCGCGATTATTTATTTAATCGTGATTTTTTTTATTCATCCAATTAATGGTATTATAACATTTAGCGGTGCTTTAATCATGCTGAAGATGGCTTATCTTAACGATAAATATACTAATCAATTGATTAACAAAACTAATCAAATGCAAGTCGAAGTGATGAGGGATTTTGAAATTATTTCCTCAAACTCAGAAGTGGTTAATGCTATGGCAATGAAGGCTAATGTTCGTGATAATTGGCAAAGTGGCAATAATGAGTTGCGAAAAATCTCAACCGATCTTGCCAATATTGGTAATCGAATTTCTACAGTTTCTAAAACTCTAAGAATGGCTTTACAAATAATAACCATGGCATCGAGTGCAATTTTGGTTATGAATAATAAAATGTCATCGGGAGGAATTATCGCTACTTCGATTCTTGCCTCAAAAGCTCTTGCCCCATTTGATTTGGCAATAAGTTTATGGAAATCTTTTAAAACAGCTAATTCAGCTTATTTACGCCTTAAGGAATCGCTAAAAAATTATAATGAAGATAAAGGAAAAATTGAATTACCAATTCCGCAAGGCAATATAATTGTTGATAAGTTAATTTATAAATTAGAAAAATCCGATCGTCTTTTGATCAAGGGAATTTCATTTAAAATTAATCAGGGTGAAGTTATTGGAATCGTTGGTTTAACGGGTAGTGGCAAAACTACTTTAGCTAGATTACTGGTTGGAGTTTTAAAACCAAACTCAGGAAGCGTCAAGATTGATGGTGCTAATTTATTCGATCAAGATTTAGAAAAAATTGGTAAATATATCGGCTATTTACCGCAAGATGTTGAGCTTTTTCAAGGCTTAGTAAAGCATAATATTGCAAGGATGGATAAAAATGCTGATGATAAAGAAATAATCAAAGTCGCAAAATTTTGTAATATTCATGAAATTATTTTATCCCTTCCGCAAGGCTATGAGACAATGATTCATAGGGATGCAGAAAATATATCGGCAGGACAAAAACAAAGAATCGCTTTAGCTAGAGCCTATTTAGGCGATGTTAAATTTGTAGTTCTTGACGAGCCAAATTCAAATCTAGATTCCGAAGGAGAATTTGCTTTGAATGAAACCATTTTGCGGGCTAAAGAAAAAAAAATTACTACAATTATTATCACTCATCGTCCTTCAGTGGCGTCAATCTGCGATAAAATTATGGTGCTTAATGATGGTGAAATTAAGGCATTTGACGCAGCTAGTGTAATTTTAGGAAAGAACTCGCAAAGCTTTAAACGGGTAGGGTTATGATTAAAAAAATAAAATCGCAAATAGCACAAAGCTCTATTAATCAAGGTCTTAAAGCATTGATAATTTTTAGTTTTGTTTTTCTGATCTGGGCTATATTTTTGCCAATTCAATCAGCATCAATTGCCGAAGGCATAGTGGTTTTAGATTTTAATCGTAAAACCATTCAACATTTGGAGGGTGGAATTATTGATCAGATTCTAGTAAAAGAGGGGCAGGCGGTTAATAAAGGAGATATTTTACTTTATCTTCATGACCTAAAAGCTAAAACTGAACAGCAGATTTTGATGGAAAGATTGTGGATGATGCAACTTCAAAAAGAACGTCTTAAGGCTGAAATGAAGAATGAAGAAACTTTAAATCTAATAAATTTTTTTTTGGAAGTTGGAGAATTATCGTCAAATGATAATGAAAAATTGCAAGAAATTGTTACAAATCAATTACGACTTTTTAGCGCTAAAAAAAATAAAAAATCTGGTGAGATAAAAGTTTTAGAAAGGAAATTAAAATCGGTCGAAACTAAATATAAACTTTTTAAAAAAGAATCGAGCCTTATAAGTCCATTAGTTGCGGAAGATAATTTATCGATTTTACGAGAAATTGATTTACAAAAATCAATTGCTGATATTGAGGAACAATTAGATATAGCAAGGCTACAAATAGCAAATTATAAAAATGAAGATCTTACCGAAATATTTAAGCAAATTAAAGAATGCGATATGGAAATAGTTGGTCTTTTTAATCAGTTGGAGGTTTCTAGGGATAATTTAAAAAGATCAGCTATAACTGCACCAGTTTCAGGAAAAGTTATGAATATAAAATATCACACCATTGGCGCAGTTATTCCTAGTGGTGGAGAGTTGATGAATATTGTTCCTCAATATGAAGAGTTAATTGTTGAGGCAAAAATAAAACCAGTTGATATTGATAATGTTGCAATTGGCTTAAAGGCAAAAGTTGCGTTAAGTTCTTATAAAGGTAAAAAAATTCCAAAAATTAATGGTGAGGTGATCAATATTTCGCCTGATATTGTTATTAATGATCAAAGCAAAGAATCATATTTTTTAGCACGAATTGCGATTAGTAAAAAAGATCTAAAAAAACTAAAAAATAAAGTTGAACTTTATCCAGGAATGCCTGCACAAGTTTTTATAATAACTGGATCAAGATCATTGATTGCTTATATGTTTACGCCAATATCTGAGTCTTCATACAAGGCATTTAGAGATGAGTAATGTCAGATGATGATTTGTTTTTTTTAGGGGTCTAGTCTTTCGCAGATTCGCCCGCCGATTTGCCCGCTTCGACTTTAGATTAAGTTTTATCATTTAAAACTATCGCTCGCAGATAAAATTTATAAAAACAAAACCTATGGCAAAAACCTATGGCGCATACGTCAATTCATTTGCCGTGCAGCAATTCAACTCGTAGCTATATTTGCATTAGCAAATTTAATTAACAATTCAACTCAAAGCTAAATTTGCATTAGCAAATTTAATTGCTATTTGTAAATCATGAAATTTATTTTGTTGAAATTTTAATTAGGCCAATGATTTAAAAACTCAGCGAAATGTGGTTTTTCTGGCGATTTTTTAATTAAAAATTCCTGTAAATTTTCTTGACATTTTTTAAAATTAGAAGTTGTTAGAGTTCCACAATGATGCTGAAAAATTAAGTAAAGTAAATAAGTATTAATAACATCTGTTTCACAATAATTACGAATTTCCACTAATTTGCCATCGTCAAACATTTGCGTAACTTGTGAACCATCTACGCCAATTTTTCCTGGCAAATTAAATACTGCACAAAGCTCATTCATTTTTACTCTGGCAGATGCTCCAAAATCACTAAATGCTTCTGCCAAATCACAATGCCAATCAAGGCTGTAGCGTTGATTAAAATTATTCCACTTATCGCCAGTTTTATAAAGCCAAGAGGCATCAATATCATGCTTCATTGCGCGATATTTTAAAACCGGAAGATCAAAATTTCGACCATTAAAACTAACTAAGCGTGAAAAATTTTTTTTGAGATGAGAAAAAAAACCTCTTACCAAATCAGCTTCGTTACTAGCTAAATCTCCACCTGAGCGAATATCAATAAGATGGTAAAATTCATTGCCATTAAAATCTCTTTGAATCTCAGCCTGTAAAAAGCTAATTGAAATTATATGATGAAAAGGCTGACGTAAAAAAGAATTTTTTTGATCAGTTAAATCTAAATGATATTTTGTTAATCCATGGCGAAGCTCTTGAATTGAAGAGTTATCGAGATTAAATAGATTTTTAGCGGAATTAGTATCGGGAATTGTTTCGATGTCAAAAACAAAAAGATTTTGATGTTGCATTTTTTGTTAGGGTTTTTATTAATTATGGTTCATGCTATTTAAAAGATTATTTCTAAGAAATAGTGTAAAACATAAAATTTAATTTTAAAAAAAAATGCAAGCAATCATTTTAAATAAAATTGGCCAAGCAAATAATTTTAAAATTGAAAAAGTTGCCGATCCAGTTCCAAGTAAACACGAAGTTGTCGTTAAGCATAATTATATCGGTATAAATTTTTTTGATGTAGCTTTTCGACGAGGTCAATATAGCCTCTCTAAAATGCCAGCAATTCTTGGCCTTGAAGCAAGTGGTTATATTGAAAAAATCGGTAGCGAAATTGTCAATTATAAAGTTGGCGATCGTGTTGCTTATGCAACTGCGGGTATTGGAAGCTATTGCGAAAAAAAAGCTGTTAACCAAGCATTTCTTGTTAGAATTCCAGATGTTTTAAGCGATGCGCAAGTTGCGGGATCTTTATATAAAGGCTTGCTTGCTCATGCTTTGCTCAATCGAGTTTTTCTTGCAGTACGTGCTAAAAAAATTCTTATCCATGCAGTTGCAGGAGGGGTTGGTCATATATTATGCCAATATGCAAAATTTCAGGGCTTAGAAGTTTTTGGAACCGTTGGATCAGAATCTAAAATTGCTATTGCCAAAAGTTTCGGTTGTGATCACGTGATTAATTATACCAAAGATAATTTTGTTGATGAGCTTGCAAAAATTACTAATAATGGCGGAGTTGGCATAGTTTATGATTCTATCGGCAAAGATAATTTGGATAAATCGATGCAATGTCTCTGGCCAATGGGATTATGTGTTTCATATGGTGAAAGCGCTGGAAATATTGAAAAAATTAATCATGATTTAATGTTTGCTAATTCTTTATACCTAACGCGTCCTATGATGCCAATGTATAAATCTCATCGCACTGAATTAACTATTTCCGCCGATGAAATTTTTGCGGCAGTAGCGCGTGGAATTATTCGTTTACAAGTAACTGAATATGATTTTAAAGACGTTGCTAAAGCTCATAAAGCTCTAGAAAATCGTGAAACCACAGGATCTTTAGTTTTAAAATGTTAAAAAATTTAGGATTGCTTTTGGCTTTGTAAAATCGTTAAGCTAGTTTGATTAATAGCATTTCTGTTTGATTTTAAAATATCTTTTTTTAGAAATACTTTAGAAAAAAATGCAATAAAAAATCTGCATTTTTTTCTTTTATATTTTAATTTAACTTACAGATTATTCATATCTCAATATTTCGGCAGGTTTAGATTTACTAGCTTTGTAGGCTGGATAAAGTGTAGCAAGAAATGATAATGAAAAAGACATTGAAGTAATTAAAATTACATCGCTTACTAAAATTCTAGAAGGTAATGTCGAAAGAAAATAAATGGCAGGATTAAATAAAGTGCTATCAGTAATTGATTCTAAATAAAGTTTAATATTGTTGATATTGGCAGAAAAAACTATGCCAATTATCAGTCCAAAAATTGTTCCTAAAAATCCAATCATACTTCCGCAAATTAGAAAAATTCGTAAAATTGCATTCTTGCTCATGCCAAGAGTTCGTAATAGTGCAATATTTTTATTTTTATCATTTACCAACATGATCATGCTTGAAATAATGTTAAAAACTGCAACCAAAATTATTAAAGTTAGAATAAAAAACATTACCGTGCTTTCAACTTTCAGCGCTTCAATAAAACTTGAATTAGCCTGTTGCCAATCATTGTAATAAAGTCCATAATTATCGATTAAAGATTCATAAATTGCCAATTTAACTTCCTCTAAATTGCTGGGATTTTTAGTAAAAATCTCGATTGCTGAAGCGCTATTTGCGAGGCGAAAATGAATTTGTGCCATATCAAAATTCATGAAAACCGTTGTTGAATCATACTCATACATTCCACTATCAAAAATTCCTCCAACTTTGTAAGTTTTGATGCGTGGAATTGCGCCAATTATAGTTTCATTAGTTTCGCCAGAAATTATTTTTAATTGATCGCCTATTCTAAGGCCAAGATTTTGGGCAAGAATTGAGCCTATTAAAACCGAATTTTTTTCTGAAATTTTTTCAATATTTCCAGCGGTGATATTTTTGTTAATTAAATTTTTATTTTTTAAATCTTCAGTTTTAATTCCGCGAATTAATCCTCCGCTATTTTTAGTTTTAGAGCTCAGCATCGCTTGAGTTTCAACGATAGGATTGGCATAAATTACACCATCGATTTTTTTTAATTTTTCAACAATATTTTGATAATTATTAATTTTATGTTCTTTGCTGTAAATAGTTAAATGAGAATTAATGCCAAGAATTCGCTCAATTAATTCGTAACGAAAACCATTCATTACTGACATTACAATAATCAAAGTAGCGACCCCGATCATGATGCCAATAAAAGAAAAAATTGCAATTACCGAAATAAAACCTTCTTTGCGTTTTGAGCGAAGATAGCGCATGGCGATAAGAAATTCTAGTTTAGAAAACATTTTTTAAAGTTAATTAAAGTTAACCATCATCAATAATTTTTAATTATTGTTAATACCTTTGCTTGTTGAATATTCAAAATGAAATATTTGATCGGGAAAAATTATTTTATAAGCATCGTGGCATGCAATCGCCCCTTCACTAAAACCTGTTAAAATTAATTTAAGTTTGTTTTTATAGGTTGCAATATCGCCTATTGCATAAATATTTTTTTGTGAAGTTTGCATTGTTGAGTAATCAACCTCAATGTGATTTTTATGTAAATTTAAACCCCAATTTGCGATTTCTCCTAGCTCCATTGCAAGTCCAAAAAAAGGTAAAAGATAATCAGCCTCAATTGTTTTGATATTGTCGTTAAAATCTTTAACTAAAACCTTTTTAAGTTGGCCTTTATTGCCTTCAAGGCCATGCAATTGAAAAGGAATAACCATTTCAATTTTACCTTCAGCGCTCAATTTTTTTAATTTATCTAAATTATCTGGAGCACAGCGAAATTTATCGCGACGATGAACGAGAAAAATTTTCTGGGCAATTTCGCTGAGAGCCAAAGCCCAATCAATTGCGGAATCTCCACCACCGGCAATAACAATTTTTTTATCGGCAAATTCAGCTTTATTGCGTATTGAGTAAAATATCGATTTACCTTCAAATTGTTCAATATTTTCGAGAGGTGGACGATTTGGGCCAAATGCTCCGCAACCTGCAGCAATAATAATTACTTTACAATTGATTAAAGTTTTTTTGGAAGTTTCAACAATAAAGCTATCATCATCTTTTTTAATAATTTTTACCACCGACTGATTGAGGTGGTAAGTTGGATGAAATGGCTGCGCTTGAGCTTCCAATAATTCGATTAATTCATTGGCTAAAACTTTGGGATGGGCAGGGATATCGTAAATTGGTTTTTCAGGATAAAGTGCACTACATTGTCCGCCAATTATTTCCAGACTATCAATCACATGACATTTCATTTTAAGTAATCCAGCTTCGAAAACGGCAAAAAGTCCAGCGGGACCGGCACCAATAATCACAATATCGCTATGATGTTCATTTTTTTTTGTTGGCATAATTTTTATAAAACTAAATTTACATTATAAAAAATTATAAAATATAAGTTGCAATTAAGCAAAAGAAAAAATAATCTTTATTTAAAATTTTAGATTAATAGTAAGATCAATTTACCATAATTATCTGAGTCTAAAACTACTTCCTCATTTTGCAAAGCCTTGCACAAATTGTAAATTTTATTAATATGTTAAAAACTGCAACCCTAGGATTTCCTAGAATTGGCGCGAATCGTGAATTAAAAAAAGCTGTAGAAAGTTACTGGAAAAAATCCTCCTCGCAAATCGATTTGCAAAAAACTGCAAGTGAAATTAGAAAAGCAAATTGGCAAGCGCAAAAAAACGCTGGAATCAGTTTTATTCCTGCTAATGATTTTTCTTTTTATGATCAAGTTCTTGATAATATAGCATTGTTTGGAGCGATTCCACAAAGATTTATTGATAGCTTTAAATTTGATATTGCTAATCCTAAAAGTAATGTCGATTTGGATTTATTATTTGCTATGGCCAGAGGAGCGCAACGCGAAGGTTTAGACGTTACGGCCATGGAGATGACAAAATGGTTCGATACCAACTATCACTATCTTGTTGCAGAATTTAACAAGAATCAGGAATTTAAATTAACTTCTACTAAAATTTTTGATGAATTCTTAGAAGCTAAAAATCTTAATATTGAAACTCGCCCTGTAATTCTTGGCCCAATAACATTTTTGATGATTGGCAAAGCTATTGATGGAAGTAATCGACTTGATTTGCTTGATAATTTACTTAAAGCCTATGAGCAAGTTTTTTTAAAATTACAAGAAATTGGCGTTAAAGATTTACAAATTGATGAACCTTTTTTAGTGACAGATCTTTCCAAACAAGAAATTCAAGCTTACTTGAAAGCCTATGCGCAAATTAGAAAATTTGCAGGTAAAATTAAATTGCATTTAGCAACTTATTTTGAGGTTCTTGAAGAAAATGCGCAATTGACATTTGATCTGGAGGTTGATTCTGTTCATGTTGATTTAGTAAGAGGCGAAGAACAATTGGATAAAATTTTATCTTTAGTAAAACCTAATCAGAGCTTATCACTTGGCGTAGTTGACGGTCGAAATATTTGGATTAATGATTTTAAAAAATCAATTTCGCAAGTAAAAAAAGTAGTTGAAAAATTAGGTAGCGATAGGGTAATCGTTGCTTCTTCTTGCCAACTCTTACATGTGCCAGTTGATTTAAATCATGAAAAAATTCTCGATAATGAATTAAAATCTTGGCTTGCATTTGCAATGCAAAAACTTGAAGAAATTGCCATAATTGCAAAAGCAAGCGATGGTCAAGAAAGTGAAGTAAAAAAATCTCTTGATGCAAATCAACAGGCTATTGAGGCACGAAAAACTTCTAATCGTATTCACGACCAAGCCGTTAAACAAAGATTAGCCAATATTGAAGAGCAACACACGCAACGAAAAAGCGATTTTAAATTACGTAAGAAAATTCAAAAAAATTATATTAACATTCCAATTTTACCAACAACTACAATCGGTTCATTTCCTCAAACCAAAGAAGTTCGTAAGGCTCGTGCAGACTTTAAAGCCAAAGTAATTTCATCGCAAGATTATGAAAAATTTATTAAGGAAGAAACTGCGCGAACAATTAAATTCCAAGAAGAAATTGGTATTGATGTTTTAGTGCATGGCGAATTTGAGCGTAATGACATGGTTGAATATTTTGGTGAACAGCTCCAAGGTTTTTGTTTTACACAAAATGGCTGGGTTCAAAGCTATGGTTCAAGATGCGTAAAACCACCGGTTATTTTTGGTGATGTTGCGCGTCCAAAGGCAATGACTATTGAATGGGCAAAATATTCACAAAGCTTAACTAGCAAAATCATGAAGGGCATGCTTACAGGGCCAATTACGATTCTTCAATGGTCTTTTGTGCGTAACGATCAAGAGCGAAAAGAAACGGCCTTACAAATTGCATTTGCAATTCGTGATGAAGTTTGTGATCTAGAAAATGCTGGTATAAAAATTATTCAAATTGACGAAGCTGCGCTTCGCGAAGGTCTGCCAATTCGCAAAAATAAATGGCAAGAATATTTGGATTGGGCAGTTAAAGCATTTCGCATTACATCATCAGGTGTTGATGATCGCACACAAATACACACCCATATGTGTTACTCAGAATTCAATGATATCATCGAAGCAATTGCTAAAATGGATGCTGATGTTATTTCTATTGAAACTTCGCGTTCACAAATGGAATTGCTAAATGCTTTTGTCAATTTTAAATATCCTAATGAAATTGGGCCAGGGGTTTACGATATTCACTCACCGAGAGTTCCTGCACAAAGTGAAATGGAAAATTTATTGAAAAAAGCTCTTAATGTTTTAGATGCTGAACAAATTTGGGTTAATCCAGATTGCGGCTTAAAAACTAGAGATTGGCCAGAAACAAAATTGGCGTTGCAAACTATGGTTCAAGCAACCAAAGCTGTTAGGGCGCAAATTAACTAATATATTTTTCGATAAAAGCATAACTTGTAAAAAAACTTATCACTTCGGGCAAATTTATTTCGCCCGAAGCGATTTCCCGAAGCGATTTCCCGAAGCGATTTAATATCTAAGTTAAATTTGCATGAGCAAATTTAATTAATAGAATTCATAAGACATGCACTTGAATAAAAGTGTCTCAATTAATTTGAAGGCAATAAAGCTTAATTATAAGGGCTCAAGCGCTATCAAAAAATTATTAATTAATTACTTTAAATTTATTTTAAAAAGATTTCTAAAAAGAAATTGCAAATTATTTATTGGCAATTAATTTTTACGAAATCAAAATTATCAAAACTTTTTTATTAAAAAAATTAATAAGTAATTTATTATTATAAGATAATTATTTTTTGTTAATTTTAGATAAATTATGTTAATTATAGCTAAGAGCTAAAAAAAAATTGTAAAATAATAATTATTTATTTTTATGTCTAAACCAGTATTTCTTCGCAAAAAACCGCATGTTAATATCGGAACTATCGGTCACGTAGATCACGGTAAAACAACCTTAACTGCAGCAATTACTTCATATCTTTCAAAGAAAGGTTTGGCAGAAAAAAGAGGCTATGAT
>CAMDJZ010000037.1 GCA_945901265.1 Rickettsia typhi | reverse complement strand
GCTGTTATGATTCAAAACATCTTGCTATGCAAGCAGGTGAAAATGATTTAGATTATATTTCGTTTGGAGCTTTTTTTCCAAGTAAAACTAAAATCTCGAGAGGTAGTCCAGATATTGATTTACTTGATTGGGCAATAGAGATGTTGAATATACCAGTGGTTGGAATTGGCGGAATTAATTCACAAAATTGCCTTGAATTAATCAAGCATAAAATTGATTTCATGGCATTGATTTCTTTTATTTGGCAACATCCCAAAGGCTCTTTATTCGCTGTAAAAGAAATTCATAATCTTTTATAAGATTAATTTTTTTATAAAAAGTTCCTTGCTTTAGCGTAACTTAAACTTGACTGCGTTTCTTTAGCACGACTTAGTATATTATTTTTTATTTAGTATTTTTAAATGGGAATGGTGTAATAAATTCAACTTTCTGATTCAGTATTTTAACTTCATTTTTTTGAAGAAAATTTTTAATAAAAATCTTTCATATATGGTGATTATTAGGGATTTTTCTTAAAAAATTTATATCAAAAATATTTTATTATAAGTAACAAATATAAAGTTGAATTGGCATAAAATATTCGACAAAAACTTTATTAAAAGCTTGCGCCATAGCTAAGATAACCAACATAATTTTTTGGAGCAGATTTAAAGTTGTTAAGTTCTTTTTGCATCATTAAATTTAATCGTAATTGTGAATTTTTACTTAAGTCATGTTGATAAAAGAATTCATAATCTTGTTGTTTACCATTTGGAGCAAGTGAAGCATTGCCTTGGCGACGAATTATATTTTGATTTTCATCCATTCCAACTGCGATATCATAATTAACTTTTCCTTTATAAACGCGCATTGGTTGAGAATATGCAATACCAAATTTATTTTCAGAAATACCATCATATTGAAGGGCAAATGACATGCTACGACTATGAATGTCTTCGAAACTTCTAAAGATACCGCGATCATTTCCTTTAACTTTGGTAAGACCTTCAGCAATTGTTGAAGTTAAATTAAGATGATCAACAATGTTTTGACTTGTTGCAATTTTTACAAAAGAAGTACGCGAATTTCCAGTATTTTCAAATGCACCAGAACCTTTAGAGTTCAGCATGTTGCGATCCATTTCTTTTAATTCTCCAACAGTAATTGCAATCTTATTGCTATCATTAGCTTTTAAATCTAAACCAAAATTAAGTGCCTGATTTTGTTTTTTCCCAACAAGCGCATTATTTTGTCCAGAATTATCAAATGAATTTTGATAAGAAAATTTTAAAGCAACTTTATCATTAATTAAATCATGCTTGATAAAGGTTTGATTGAATTTTCTCTTATTCATCGAAAGAGGATTCGATAAAGAACTATTAGCTAAATTTGCGTTAGAAGATGAGGTAAAAAATGATTGATATGGATTTGAATTAAAGCTTGATCCTTGCGCAAGGAAGCCTGAAGTACCAAATTCCTTTGCTTCAGAATTAGCCAATTCATCTGTATTAAAAGCAAAACCAACTTTTAATTTTTTTGACAAATTGCTCGGTTGGTAACTAAATGAAAAACCATTATTATTGCTCAAATTTCCTTGCGGATCAATTGAGCGATCAATGGTAGCAAATTTAAGGCCAAAATTATTTTTGGCAGTTTTATCTTTAAATTGAGATAAACTAAATCTTAATTGGCCTTGTTGATTTTCACCAAATGCTAATGATGTTGACTTATTTTCAATATTGTTAAATGCAAAACTATTGAGATTAAAAGAGTTTGTTTGACTATTAGTAGAAAAATTATTTCCCAAGAAAGCTTTGTAATCTCGATTATATTTGTCAAAAAATACAGCATCACTTAATTGAGAAGAGACAGAGGTGGAAAAGGAGTCACCATAAATTGGTGACGAGGAAAGGGCGGTATTGTCTATCACATAATCTGTCGCTAAAGCAGCTGTAGAAGAAGTTGAGGAAATTTTTCTTGGCCCCATCGCGCGAACTGCGGAGTATAAATTTAATATACCATTGCCGTAAACTAAATCATATTCTATGCCATTTGTCGGTTTTTTATCGGCAGATTCAAACAATATATTTCTAATCTCGGAAGTCGAAAGTTGTGGCCAAGCACCAGCTATAACTGCAGCTGCTCCAGCAACTGCTGATTGTGCGAGTTGAAGATTTACCTTAATGTCATTTTCCGTAAATTTATCACCATTATAATTCACATCTCCAGATTTTAAATATTTATAAGAATCACTTTGATTGTTTACTCCTAAGCAATATTTAATATTACTTTCATTGCAATTTCGATAATTAGAAGCGCCGTCATATGATTCGATTAAGTTTGCATCTTTTAATGGAGCAACAAAAATTAAATTACTTACAGGTTCGGCATTTTTAGAAATGTAAGACAGGAAATCTTCTTTATCTTCACCTTCATTTTTAATACCAGTAGAGGCGATCATAAGAGTATTAGACGCCAAGTCCATGGTATTATTAAAAATTTCTATTGAATGTTTAGCTGAATCTGAAGGTTCAGGAGTGTTAGTGCTTAATTGATTTTCAATTATTAACTCGCTTTTACTTACTTCGTGAGAGTTGAGGTGAGCATATATATTGGAATTAGCTTTAGAGGCAATTTTAATATTTTCAAAATCAAATTCAAAACTTTCAGGCTGTTCTGAATTTGCATCAAAAATATTTTGGCTATTAACTTTTCTAGATCCATCATCATCAAAATAAAATGAATATAATATTTCAGATATTTTAGAATTAAAAGCAATACCTTGAGAAGGGAGATTAAATATGGCATCCACTTTATTTTTTGAGCTGGCAATTATATTTGCTGCATTAAGCGCAAGATTATCTTCGGGACTATTAGCACAGGAAGAGTCGCAATAAAATAATTTCTGCGTTAAATCACTATCGACAAACTCGAGATTTGTTATATCTTCTTTTGATTTAACACCTGAAGGATACAGGCCATCAGTTATTAGATAATGATCTGCTTGAAGATTATTTGCGATTTGAGGGTTATTGGGATCAATACCTGAAAACCCAATTTTATTATTTCCATATCCAATGGCAATTTTAACATTATCACCGCCTTCTTTGCGATTGTTAAGTTTAAGCTCGGCATAGGCCTTATCGGCACTTATAGCTTTAAGAAAGGGTGAATTATTATATGCAACAGTTTGTTCTTCTTTAATCTTTTCTTGATAATCATTTATATCTTTCCAGGCATTATTATTGTTATTATTTGGTGAAGCTGATCCAGCACCAGCACCTCCGCCACCTCCGCCACCTGAGCCAGCAATTAAAAGTAAAGCCATTAATGCAATTGCGCCTATCATAAAATTATGCAGTTGTTAATAAAAAATTTTGAATAAAATTGCGGGTTTTATAAAGATGCTTGTAAATAACCTTACAAAATACTTATCTGATGAACTATAAATCCTAATAATATTAATATTGAAGGAATTTACAATTTTATAGTAATCTATAATTTTATCACAAAACCTTTTGGCAAGGATAAGATGTATGATTGTCTCGATAAAAAAACTTTAATTTATAGTATATGAGATTCATATAATTCCTTACCAAAATTTTTAAATATTTCCATAAATAATTAACCTTAAAAAGATAAAGTTTAACTATATTTCTAGCTACTCTACCTAGTATAAAAGACTTGGCTATGTTATCTAAGAAAATGAATAAAAACTTCATTTATTTAAAAAAAAAATTTATGGTCTAAATATTAATGTATTGAAAATAAATGTCAATATTTATTTTTATTAGAATTATTATATAAAAAGAATTAATAATAATAATAAGTTATAAATCTTAAAAAAAATACAAAATATTGTATTTTACTCTTTAATAAGTAAAAATTTATCAAATATTGCCATTAACTTGACTATATTCTAGGGAATGTAGTTAATACTTAATATTGCTTGCATTATAAAAATATACTAAAATATGTTTAAAAAGGTTAAATTATGTAATTATTAACAGTTTATAAGTAAGGGTAATATTTGAAGCGATAATTATTAAAGTGTAACTAGTTACTGTCTTTACCCCTTTTGCAATAAATTTTTAATGTTTAATAGTTCTGATTTGAATTTTTGATTTTAATAGTGAATTTTAGTTTAATAATTTAACTTGCAAAAATTATCATTAGAATTAAGAAATTATTTAATAACAAAACTGATTTAAAATATTACTTGAAAAAAAATATTTTATGATCAAAGGTTTGTGAAAAATTATTTTTTGAAGAAATATGTTAAAAAAAATTGTTAAAAATAAAGTTGCTAAAGGCTCAAAAGAAATTTTAAAAGAGGTTGATAAAAAATTGCCTTTAAAGTTTCTATCAAAAGGTCCTGGATCGAAAAATAAAAAGCCTGCAAATAAAAATATCTTAGAAAATAAAAATACAAAAACTATTGTAAAAAATAAAAAAACTAAACAACAAACTAAGGCTAAAAAAAATTCAAAAAAAATTAAAAATCTAATTGATTGGTCAAAGATAAATCCAACACAAAATCCAAATTTAAAGATTAATAGAAATGTTGATCAGTCTAATTTTTTGCTACCAAATAATTCTCCAAATTTACTCCAAAAACTTAAAGAGCAAAAAAAATTAACAACAGAATCAAATGAAAATTTTACTCCCAATCTAAATTCACAGGATTGTCCATTAAATTATGCCAAGAGGCGTATTGAAAAATATATCGCCAATCGTCGCTCCAAAAGTTCTTACAATATTCACCATCAACCACTAATTAAAAAAATAAGGAATGAATCATTGGTTAGAAATACTGATCATCAAAATAAAACCATGCATTAAAAAATTTAGTTTAAATTTTTTGTAGTCGATTTAGTAAATTCTATTAGTAAATACCCTTTGGGTCATTTTCTTGAAGTTTACTGTTAATTACATTTTGATTCGAATCTTCGTTGACTTGAATTTTATTACTAGATTCCGTATCGGAATTTTCATCATCACTAGGGTTTTGATTTTCATCAGCTTCCATAACATCATCATTACTCTTAAAAGCTTCAAAAAATATTTTTTCTTTCGGAGTTTCGACGGTTGGATGACGTCCCGAAGTGCGATCAATCTTAACGAATTTAATAGAGCTTGGAACGCGAAATGAGTTGAGGGTTTATCTTTCAAAGCTTCTTTCATAAAGTTAATAAATACTGGCATGGCTACCGATGCACCAGTTTCTTCATTTCCTAAAGTTCGTGGATTATCAAAGCCAATGTAAACTGCCACTACTAAATCAGGTGAAAATCCAACAAACCATGAATCAAAAGAGTTGTTAGTTGTACCGGTTTTGCCACCAAGAATTTTCCCAATTGATTTGGCTCGTGCTGCGGTTCCTCGATCAACAACTCCTTGAAGCATGAAAGTAATTTGATAGGCAGTTGCTGAATCAGTAACTTCTTCTTTATCGTTATTTAGCTGTGGCATTGTAAGAGCTGGAACTTCTTTATCTTTATATTCCTCTAGATTTTCAATAAAACATTTTTTGCATTCGCGATTATCTCTGCGAAAAATAGTATTGCCATCGCGATCCTGAATTTTTTCTATCATCGCTGGGGTAATTTTTTTTCCACCATTAACCATCATCGCATAAGCAGTGGCAATTTTCATAACTGTTGTTTCGGTTGATCCTAAAACTAAAGAATATATTTTTTTTGGATTGTCATTGACGCCAAATCTTTTTATCACCTCAACAACTTTATCCAAGCCAACTTGGTCAGCTAAACGAACGGTTGTTACGTTTCGTGATTGCTCTAAACCAGTACGCAAAGTTGTTGGTCCGTAAAATTCTTGTGAATAATTTGAGGGTTGATAAGGCGGTAATCCGCTTCCCTGATTAAGAGAAATTTCCTCATCCATTATAATTGAAGCGGGAGTTAGACCATTTTCAATTGCAGCAATATAGCCAAATGTTTTCATGGTTGAACCTGGTTGACGCATCGCTTGCGTTGCGCGATTAAATTGATTTGGTGAGTCAACATATCCACCAGTCATTGCTAAAACTCTTCCCGTATGAGGATCCATCGCTACAAAACCACCATTAACTTCAGGAATTTGCTTTAAATTATATATGCCATCTTTTAAGGATTTTTGAGTGAGAATAACATCGCCAACGCTAAAAATATCAGAGATTTTTTTTGGTGACAAACCTACGCGATCAACATTTATAAATTTTTTTGTAGATTTTAGTGAGGTAAATTCAATGATGCCAATTTCGCCATTTTCTATACCAATCGTAGCGCTATCTTTTGATAATGAAAGAATCACGGCTCTTTGCCAAGTTTCTTTGTAAATTTTTTTAGTGTCAAATTTTTGTAAATTTTCTTGCCAATTTCCAGTGCTATCTATTTTGCCCAATGCTCCACGATAACCATGTTTGGTATCATATTCTTCAATGCCTTTTTCAAATGAATTTATTGCCATATCTTGAAGCTTTGGATCAAGGGTAGTTCGAACAACAATACCATTTTCAAAAACACTATCTGATCCATAGAGATCGCTAAGCTCTTTTTTTACGCTGTCTGAAAAAAAACTTGCATGAGTTACTTCTTCAGCTTGTTTGGGCTTGAGGCTAATTGGTTTATCCATAGCAACAAAACCATCCTCTTCGCTGATAAAATTTTCATCGATCATGCGCTGAATTACCCAGTTTCTTCGTTCCTTAGCTTTTTCAATATTTTTGCGGGGATCAAGTTTTGAAGGAGCTTTCGGTAAAGTTGCAAGCAAAGCCATTTCCTCCAAAGTTAATTCGTCAATTGATTTATCAAAATAAGCTTGCGATGCTGCAACTACCCCATATGCTCCTGAACCTAGATAAATCTGGTTTAAATATAATTCAAGAATTTGATCTTTAGGAAAAACTTGGGAAATTCGAAAAGCTAAAATTGCTTCTTTGATTTTTCTTTGCAAAGTTCTTTCACGAGTTAGTAGAAAATTTTTTACTACTTGTTGAGTTATTGTTGATGCACCTCCCATGCTAGTATCTCCGCGCATCATCGAAAATAAATTATTTACCGAAGTGCGAAAAATTGCTAAGAAATCAATTCCTGAATGCTTATAAAAGTTTGAATCTTCAGCTGCTAAAAATGCATTAATAAGATTTTGAGGAATATTTTTGATTGGTACGAAAATTCTTTTTTCTTTTGAAAATTCATTAAGAAGCGAGCCATCAGCTGAATAAATTCTCGTTGTGATCATTGGGCTGTAGTTTTTTAACTGCTCATAATCTGGAAGATTTTCGCTATATTTTTTAAAAATAAAAAATCCAAAAGCCGTAAAAATTACCAAGAAAAAAATAGCTACTGCAACCAATGCCCCTATAGTTTTACGAAGTGTTGAGTTAAGCGTTTTATTTAATGTTCCTTTAATTGTTTTTTCCATTATTTACCTAATTAAATATTACTTAAAAAATTATGTTTTAAAAAAATAATTTTACTAAGTTTTAATTTTACTAAAATATTCTTCAATAGCTTTTACTAAGCTTTCACAAACTTTTCTTTTATAGCCGATACTGTTAAGTAATTTTTCTTCATCAGAGTTTGACAAATAGCCAAGTTCAGCTAAAACCGAAGCCATGTCAGGAGCGGTTAAAACTGCAAATCCTGCAAAGCGATGAGTATTTTGTAAAATTTCAATATTTGATTCTTTAACATTTTTAATAACTTTATTAGCAAAAATTGCGGAATTATTTTTTGAATTGCGTTGCGATAAATCAATCAAGGTTTTCATTATGTCAACACTAGCTCCTGAAAAATTTACACCATTGATTATATCCGCCTGATTTTCTTTTCGAGCCAGTAATTCCGCTTGTTTATCTGATGATTGTTCTGATAAAGTATAAATAGAAAACCCAGTCACATCATCATCGCCAATTGCGTTAACATGCATTGAAATAAAAAGATCGGCATTTTTCTTTCGCGCTAATTCAACTCTGCGTCGAAGATTAATGAAAACGTCAGAATTACGTGTTAAGTAAACTTTATAATTATTAGTGGTTTTTAACTGTTTATAAAGTTCTCTACTATAAGATAATGTAATATTTTTTTCCTTTGATCGTAAATAATTACCAATAGTTCCAGGGTCTTTACCGCCATGTCCTGCATCAATTACAATAACTGGAATTTTATTTATCTTCTTTGGCTTTTCATTGCCAAAATCAGTTGTTTTATTCTTTGCAATATCAGCGCTGGAAATTATTAGGTCAGTTGCTATTGCTTTAGAAGGATTTGGGTCATTTGCATTTTTTAGTATATCGTCATTTTTTAAAATATTATTTTGTGAAGAATTATTTAAATTATTTTTTTGGTTTTTTGATGCGATTTCTTGCTGTTCATCAACTTGCTTAAAAGCTAATTCATTATTATTATCGCTTGTTACAATCCTATCGATAAAGCTTGATAAGTCAGCATCCAAGACGTTTATTTTGGCAATAATTGTTTGGCTTTTATCATCATAAAAACTATTGACTATGGTTATTTTTTTTAGGAGTGAAAATTCAAGGCGTAAAAAAATATCAATCGAATTTGCGCTAAAATTATGTGTAAAAAAAATTAGATTTGGTTGATATTTTTCATCAGCAAGTTTTGCATTTTCAACATCAATTACTAAGCGATGGGGATTTTTTAAGGTATAAATTTTAAAATTAGTTTTTTTTGATAATTTAATTTTTAACTGACTTTCGCTTAGATTTAAGTTGCTAAATTCAATATTTTTTATAACTACTTCTTGCGCTAAACAAATCGATAAATTGAGGGTAAGAAAAATAAAAATCATCAATGATCTTAATCCTAATAGCTCTAAAGCTAAAAGCTTTATTTCTTTAATTTTAAAAATTGCCAAATGCACAAATGAAAATAGAATTTTATTTAATTTTGATTTCAAAAAATCAAAAATCCAAACCCAAACTAACTTTCTTATTTTAAATTTCAAAAAAGAAAATGTTGTTAATATTAAAAATGAATTTTTTACAAAAGATTACAATTTACTTTGCTATTGCAGTTTGTAAAGTTGTTAAAGTGTTATTTTTAATTAATTAAAATTATAATAAAATGTGCGGAATAGTTGGTGTTATAGGGGCAAAAAGTCCTCTCAATGTTATAATCGATGGTTTAAAAAAACTTGAATATCGCGGATATGATTCTGCAGGTATAGCCGTAATTAATGAAAAAAAATTTCTTATCGTTAAAGAGGAAGGAAAAATTATTAAACTTGAAAACAAACTTAAGCCATGGCAAAAAAAATTACGAAATTGTGAAATTGGTATAGGTCATACAAGATGGGCAACTCATGGCAAACCTAGTAAAGAAAATGCCCATCCTCATTCTAGTGCAAAGGTTTGCGTTGTTCACAATGGCATTATTGAAAATTATGATAAATTAAAAATTAGTTTACAAAAAGATAATGCTCAAAAAACTAAGTCTTTAAAATTCTTAAGTGAAACTGATACTGAAGTTCTTCCTCATTTAATTGATAAGCATCTTTCTAAAACAAATGATCTTAAAAAAGCTCTTACTCAAGCATGTGCAGAAATTAACGGAACATTTGCTTTAGCAGTAATTTTTAAAGATTATCCAGATGTTATCGCCGTTGCTAAGCGAGGATCGCCACTTGTTATTGGCGTTGGTGAAAAAGAAAATTATGTTGCTTCTGATTTTTATGCTTTAGCAAATTACACTAATAAAATTATTATTTTAGAAGATGATGAATTTGCTTTAATTAAGCGCAATGAAATTGAAATCTTTAATAAAAATCACCTCAAGATTGAAAAACCCATCAAAATAATGGAGTCACAAAAGGTAAAGATTGGCAAAGATGGTTATGATCATTTTATGCTCAAAGAAATTTTTGAACAACCGCGAGTTTTAGAGGAGACGATTCAAGGATATATTAATCTTGCTGACTCATCAATTCATTTGCCAAATTTTAATTTTGATTTAAACAAAATTAAAAAAATTACCATAATTGCTTGTGGTACTTCTTACTATGCAGGGCTAGCTGGAAAATATATCATCGAAGAAATTGCTGGTATAAATGTTGAAGTAGATATTGCTTCAGAATTTCGTTATCGTCATCATCCATTTAGTGATGATAATTTGATGATATTTGTTTCGCAATCCGGTGAAACAGCTGATACTCTAGCATCACTTAAATATGCTAAACAAAATAATCAAAAAATATTATCAATTGTTAATGTTGCACATAGTTCAATGGCGCAACTTTCTGACGTAGTAATTCGTACATTAGCTGGCCCAGAAATCGGTGTTGCATCTACAAAAGCTTATACTGCGCAAATTACCGTTTTATCAATTTTAGCAATTCATCTTGCGAATTTGCGTCAAAAAATTTCACCAAAAGAGCAGGGCGCTCTTCTTAAGGACTTGGCACTTACGGGATCGAAAATGACTCAAATGCTCGATGATAATGAAATCAGCAATATTAAAAAAATTGCTTACTATTTAGCTAAATCAAAAAATATTCTTTACATTGGTCGATCAGTTTCACAAATCACCGCATTTGAATCTGCGCTTAAATTTCGTGAATTAACATATATTAACGCTCAAGGGATTTCAGCTGGCGAATTAAAGCATGGTACTATTGCTTTAATCGATAATAAAATGCCAGTTATTGTTGTTGCCCCTATTAATAATAAAAATGAACTATTTGAAAAAACCATGTCCAATGCCCAAGAAGTCAATGCTCGTGGCGGGAAAATAATTCTTGTTAGCAGTAAAAAAGGTTTAATGTCTTTTAATAAAAATTCTAAATATAAAATAGAAATACCAGAAC
The DNA here is from genome assembly GCA_945901265.1 of Rickettsia typhi. GTDB lineage: Bacteria > Pseudomonadota > Alphaproteobacteria > Rickettsiales > UBA1997 > CAILUF01. The sequence goes on along the minus strand of CAMDJZ010000037.1, from coordinate 2,224 downwards.
TTAATGGGATTATCCAAGAAGCGCTTATTCCTATAATTCCTATGCAACTTCTCGCTTATTATGTTGCATTATTTAAAAATCATGATGTTGATCAGCCTCGCAATCTAGCTAAATCGGTTACAGTTGAATAAAATTAAAATTAGAAACAAAATATTATTGCAAAATAAGTTTTACCAAAAATAGTTTTTGCAATTAAAATTTGGGTAGGATTATATTAATCAAATAAACAAAATTAAGTTCAATAAAACAAAATTTTAATAAATTTATTAGATTTGATTTTCAATAACCATTAACAACTATCAACATAAATCATGAAAAAATATCAAATAATATTAACTACTATAATTTCATATTTATTATTTAGCCAAGCGTCTTTTGGCGAAACTCAAAAATATATAATTGAGCCTACGCACACAACAGTCTCATGGGTTTTTGATCATTTCGGTTTTTCTAAACCATCGGGCAAATTTAATAATATTTCGGGTTTTATTTTGTTTGACGAAGCTAATCCACAAAATTCATCTACCGAAATTACGATTAACATTAAAGGAATTTCTACGGGTTTTGAAAAATTTGATGAACACCTGAAATCAAAAGATTTTTTCGATATTAAAAACTTTCCAATTGCGAAATTTATTAGTAAAAAAATTACCGTCACCTCTAAAAATAAAGCTAAAATTACTGGAGATTTAACAATTTTATCAACAACAAAGTCAATTACCTTAGAGGCAATTTATAACAAATCTGGAATTAATCCCGTAAATCAAAAACCTACCATCGGCTTCAGCGCCAAGACCTCAATCAAGCGTTCAGATTTTGGAGTTAATTATGCATTGCCAAATATTGCCGATAAGATTGATTTAATTATTGAGCTAGAGGCAAATCAATAAACAAATCAAAGATAAAGATTAGATTTAAGGAATTAAAGAATAAAACTAATAAATAAAAATCTTGACAAATAAAATTTTTTTTTTAAAAGAAACTAAACCTTAATTAATAAGAAATTTTATGAAAATAATTCCTCAATTATATATTTCAGTAACGAGAGCGAGACTAGATGAAGTTTTTGATGAAATTCAACCAGCACCTCATGAAGAAGGTGCTGAATATTTAGTTAATCCTCATCAAGTTTCTATTGATGTATCAGAGAGCGTAGATTATAAAAATTATGATGATACTCTTCTCTCATTGACTAAATTAATACTCATAGAAAAGAGGGATGGAAGAAATAAACATGTAAATAATTATTATCAAACAATACAACAGGAAGCTGAGGAAATATTAAATTATTCATACCCTTTAATAATACCTCCTACTGATTCAACAAGAAAAACAGTTAAAGATATATTTGATCAACTTGCAAAAAAATCTTATTGTGATGAAGAAGTCATAAGTAAATTTATAGAAAAATTTAAAGATTGTTTAGGCAATTCAGGGTCAGCTTCTCCCCATAGAATTAGTCATGTATTGATTGACCTTGTAATCAAATATGATAATGCCATTAGGCATCTAGATAATTATCTTAAATCAAACCCAGATGGAAATTCTAAAGAAGCATTAGCCAAAACATTTAATTATTATTTAGATACCCAATATAAAGACGCTCCCTCTGAAAAAGAAAAAAATACATATCGCATTGGATATGGAATTGGAATTTCACTCTCCGGATTAGGTTTTACTTTGATAGCTGCCTCAACTCAATCAAGTTTAGGTGCAATGAGCCCAGCAATCTGCGCTGGACTGGGCGCAATTTCTGTTGTGGGCTCAGCTGCTGCTATTGTTAATACTGGTCGACTAGCAACAAAAGAAAGAAAAAACACTTACCGTAAGGTTAGTTTCAAAGAACCAAAAACGATAGAAGAAGTTATTAAAAAAATAAAAAAAACTAGTAATCTTGATATAGAAAGTTCTAATAAAACTCATGGACCTATGAAACCTTTAAGTGATGAAATAAAAAACCTTAAGAAAAATATAACAAAAAAAAATACACATACACAAACTATTACATTTCATTTAGCTCCGCGTAATGCAGTCCTCTCTCCAGCAGCAACTCCAAGTGCACCCAACCAGCCAGGCCAATTTTCTCCACGATAGGAGTAATCCTCGATAAATTTTATTAAAATTTATCGAAATCTTTTAAACACCACCAAGCTAATTCGCGTGAAATTAATTTGCAATTTTTTTTGCAAAATAAACTTCAGCAGGAGTTTTGTATTTCAAAGAT
>CAMDJZ010000036.1 GCA_945901265.1 Rickettsia typhi | reverse complement strand
TTTTATCGTTATAAGTAATTAAAATTTAATAAAAAAATATTAATTATGAAAAACTAAAAAAAACAATAGAGTTTTGTAATAAATATGATAAATAATTTTGATATCGCAATAATCGGAAGTTCATATGCCGGAATGTCTTGCGCCTTAGCGCTAGCAAATATTTCGCCCGATTTAAAAATCGCTATAATTGAAAAAGAAGATATTTTTTTGCAAGAAAAAAAAGCTGATGGCAGAGCCTATGCTATTTCTGCGCAATCATTGAAATTTTTTAAAAAAATAAAAATTTATGACGAGTTAGAAAAAGTAGCTGGTAAAATTTGTGATATTAAAATTACCGATGATAAATCGCCTTTTGTACTTGATTTTATTGGCTCTGAAGTTGATCCACAAGATCAAAAACTTAGTGGTCAACTCGGACAAGTTATTGAAAATCATTATATTTTTGAAGCCCTAAAAGAACGCCTAAAGAAACAAAAAAATATTACAATTTTTTGTCCGAATTTTTACGATGAAATTAGTTTTGATGATAATTCTAAATCAGCAAAACCAAATTCCGTGCAAATTAAATTAAATAACGCAAAAATTATTAAAGCTAGACTATTATTGGCTTGCGATGGAAGATTTTCCGCACTTCGCAAACAATTTAATATTTCCTTTTTGCAAAAAAATTATCATCAAACGGCAATCGTTTTTAAAATTTCTCACCAATTATCCCATCAAAATATTGCGCATGAAAAATTTTTACGTCCTGGGCCATTAGCAATTTTGCCACTTAACGAAATGAATCAATCATCGATTGTTTGGATCGCTAAAGATGAACAAGCAAAGGCTATTTTAAGCTTAGACAGCGAAAACTTTTTACAGCAATTACATAAAAAAATGCAAGATTGTCTAGGGCAATGCCAAGTAATTTCTGAAAAATTTTCCTACCCTTTAAGCTTGGTTGAATCTGATAAACTTTATTATTCGCAAGCATTATTAATTGGTGATTCTGGATGCGCAGTTCATCCGATTGCAGGGCAGGGTTTTAATTTGGCAATTTCGGGCATTGAAATTCTTTGCGAATTGCTAAGTAAAAATATACTTTGCGGACTGGATTTTGCTAGTTCGCAAGTCATTGAAGAATATAATAAGAAAGTAAAATTTAACGCCAAAAAAATGTTGATTGCCACTGATGTTTTAAATAGTATTTTTGAAAATGATAGCTTGGCAATCGCAATAATTCGTGATCTTGGTCTTGGATTAATTAATAAAAGTAAAAATCTTAAGAAGTTTTTTATTAAAAGTGCCGGAGGATTTTAATGGCAATCTTAATTAAAAATTTTAAAGGTATTTCATGAGATTTTGGTTGATATTTTACAAAATTTTGTCAATGGCCTTCTTGCCTTTTATTGCAATTTATCTGCTGTTACGAGTATTTAAAAAAAAAGAACAATTTAATCGACTTCCCGAAAGATTTGGATTTGCCAAATGCTCTAAAAATTTCAGAGATTCTAACTCTTTAACAATCTGGATCCATGGCGTTAGTGTTGGTGAAGCAAATTGTGCGTTTTTTCTTGCCGAAGAATTGCTTAAATTTTCACCTCATTTAAAAATTCTTTTAACTACAACTACACTTACCTCGGCGCGTATTATTGAGCAAAAAATAATTATTTACGAAGGTAAAATTATCCATCAACTTTTGCCAATTGATGTTGATATTTGTGTAAAAAAATTTCTTAATTTTTGGAATCCGCGTGCAATTATTTTTGTTGAATCTGAGATTTGGCCAAATATTATTGCAACCGCTAAATCAATGGCGATTTCTACTTTTTTAGTTAATGCTAGAATCTCCAATAAATCATTAAAAAATTGGCAAAAAATAAAAAAATTAGGTTTTAACATTTTTGATTACTTCTCAATAATATTTGCCCAAAGTAGTGAGGAACAAATAAAAATTCAGCAATTATGCGCAAATCAAGTTATGTTTCACGGAAACTTAAAAGCCCAGACCAAAATTTTGAATGTTAGTGAACAAGAATTGCGCGAGTTAAAAAAGCAAATTAATAATCGTCCAGTTTGGCTCTGCACCTCAACTCACAATGGCGAAGAAGAAATTATTTTAAATATTCATCGTAAATTGCATGAAGATTTTAGGGATTTATTAACTATAATCGTGCCAAGACACCCAGCTCGAATAAACGAAATAACTGCCTTGTGTAATCAAGAAAAAATTGCCATAAGAAGTAAAAAAGAAGATATTATCGATACTACAGAAATCTATATCGCCGATACTTTAAATGAGCTGGGAATTTTTTATAGCTTAGTTGATTTTGCTTTTATCGGTGGATCGCTATTGCCAATTGGTGGACATAATCCTTTTGAAGCTATAAAACTAAATTGTGCAGTTATTTCTGGTTTTGGTGTGGCAAATTTTGCAGAAATTTATCATGAATTATCACAAAATGAAGGAGTTATTATGGTAAAAAATTTTGATGAACTTTATGATGTTGTTAAAGATTTTTTTAATGGTAAAAAGTCATCTGGAAACTACACAAATAAGGCTTTACAAATTTTAGAAAAAAACAATTACTGTGTTAAAAATATTATAAAAAAAATTGATCAAATTCTTTCGCTTAATGTTTAAAAATTCAGTTAAAGTAATAGCGATTTTAATCTTGAAGTTTAATCTTAAGAATTATTAACTTGATTATAAGTTTTTGTAGGATTACTATTAAGAACCGATCTAACTAGATTGGTAGGTTTTTTAATTATTGGTGTGAATTTAGTTTTTTGAAATATTATTTTACTAAAGTTATAGATTAAAAAACTGGTATTAGGTGATTGCTACCCCAGTTTCCAGCCACTCTTTTTTAAGCCATTTTTCGTTTTTTGCAATTTAAAAAAATTGCCAAGATAAGCTTAGTAAAGTTTAACATTTCTAGTTGTTTTATAATTTTTTTATACATAATAAATAAAGATGAATAGTTTTAAAGAATTGGCATTAAATATTAAAATATTAGATGCTTTGGAGGAAAAAGGCTACTCCAAGCCTTCTCCCATCCAAGAACAAGCAATACCACAAATTTTACTTGGTAAAGATTTTTTGGGAATTGCCCAAACTGGCACCGGAAAAACCGCCGCATTTTCATTACCAATCCTTCACCTTCTTAGTGAAAAAAAGAATGGCGATAGCAAAAATCCCCGCGCGCTTATACTTACCCCAACCCGCGAATTAGCTAGTCAAATTGTTGATAATGTCGAATTTTACGGTAAAGAATTGCATTTAACCTATGCGGTAATTTTTGGCGGTGTTAGTGATGTTGAGCAAATTAAGACCATTAAGAGAGGCGTCGATATAATTGTGGCAACACCAGGAAGATTAATCGATCTTATGCAACAACGAGCAATAAATTTACAAAAAATTGAAATTTTTGTTCTTGATGAAGCGGATAGAATGCTTGACATGGGATTCATCGTTGATGTTAAGCGCATAGTTAAGCAATTACCAAAACAAAGACAAAATTTATTTTTCTCGGCAACAATGCCTCAAGCAATTAACAAACTTTCTCACGAAATTTTGCATGAGCCTGTAATCGTCGAAATTACCCCGCAAGCAACTACGGTAGATCGAATTGTTCAAAAAGTTTTCTTAGTTGAAAATTCAAATAAAAGATTGCTTCTTAAAGAAATTCTAGAAGAGAATGACTTGAAAACAGTTTTAGTTTTCTGTAAAACTAAAAGAGGAGCAAATCAACTTGCTAGTTTTTTAGATAATAATCGGATTAATGTTTCTTTGATACATGGCAATAAATCGCAAAGTGCTCGTGAAAAAGCATTGCAAGAATTCCGTGATGGTAAGGTGAAGGTTTTAATTGCCACAGATATCGCCTCTCGAGGTATTGATATCGTTGGTATTAGCCATGTTGTTAATTACGACATGCCACTTGAACCTGAAAGCTATGTCCATCGAATTGGTCGAACAGCTAGAGCTGGACGTGAAGGAATTGCAATTTCATTTTGCGATACTTTGGAATTAAAATTTTTAAGAGAAGTTGAAAGAACAATCGGAAAGAAAATTACCATTGATGACTCCCGAATGTTTAAGGAATCTAACTCTGTTTCTCGAAAAATTAGTGAGAAAAAAAATAACAATAAACAACAAGAAATAATGACAAATAAAATAAATAACCAATCACAATCACAAAACAATAAATCTATTGTTGGTAGAAAAATATCATCAGCAAAAAATAATTATGATCTAGCTCCGCGAAATCATCAGCAAAATATTCCTTCTTCTTTTGAGATTAATGAAAATAAAGATCTTAAAGATTCTCGATCAATAAATTTACAAAATAACCCAGATGAGGTTAGTCCGTCTATCGATGAAAATATTGCCAAAAGAGCTGACAATAATGATCGCGCTAATATTCAAGGAAATCATTCTCAATCAAGGGGAAGAGAAGTTGGTCATGATGAATCTATGGCAAATCGCCAAAGATCTAATCATCCTAATAATCGTCATCGCAAACCAAAACATAATTCGCACGCCAAAGAAGAAAAATCATTAGTTGTTAGTGTTTTTAAGAAAATAAAAAGTTTATTTAAACCTAAAAAAGATGGAGAAGATGGTCCTGCTATAGAGGGTTTAAAAAGTGACGAAAGAAAATTTTCAGGCAGAAGAGGTCAACAACAATATCGAGATCGTAATAGTAATCAGCATGGTTCGAAACGCCAATCTTCTCGCCCTTCAAATCGTCGACAAGGAGATCGCTAATATTGCGATAAACTACTCGGGTCCAAAAGGTCAAATATTGTAAATTAAACTGGCAATAGATTTAAATTAATTTTAAAAAATTCAAAATTTTAATTATTGGATTTTTTAATTTTAAAGAAAGGATTTATATTGAGATTAGAATAAAATTATAAAGTAAATTTTTCCCAAAACTTCTAAAAGGTTTTATTTAACGATAATTTTGCCTTGCGCAGTTTTTTGATGAAAATCGCCGTAGAACTTGTATTCTCCAGTCGCCAAAGCTTGAACATTGATTATAATTTTTTTATTTGCACCAACCAATTTTTCTTTTTTCAAATCATCGCTTTCAAATTCTTCAAGAGTATTGTCAAGATTTTCAATGATTAATTTAAATGGCTTATTGGCATCAATATTGATGGTATTAGGTATAAATGAATGGTTTTTAATTTGTACTAAAAATTCATTTTTACTTTCATTTTCTTGGGCAAAAGCATTGGCATTAAAAAGCCAAAATAATATAAATAGTTTTTTCATAAAAATTTTTTTAAATTAATGAAAATTAATTTTATTCATCAAATCTCTAAAGTGAACTTGTTTTATTTTTAAATGTTAAATTTTAAATAAAATTATTGTAAAATTTAATTAAGAAATCCGCAAAACCTTGGCAATAATAGGGCAATTGATAAGTTAATTACCTATAATTTTAAGAAGCTCAATCAATCTTTAAGATAATGATATGCGAAAGGCGAAAATAAATTTTTAATTTTTTCGTAAGAATTTTGATAAATCTCGAATGTGAGCAATAAAATGAATATTGAGATCAGGCAATGATTTTCTAAGGTTTGCAAAGTTTTTATTTTTTTCATTTGCTTTTGGAATCAGGCAATTTTTAAAGCCAAGTTTATGAGCTTCCTTGAGTCTGCCTTCTAAATTTCCAACCATTCTAATTTCCCCAGAAAGGCCAATTTCCCCAATTGCAATAGTGGAGGAAGGAAGAGCGATATCACGAGCTGAGGAAATTAATGCGCAAGCCACAGCTAAATCAGCCGATGTTTCAACTATTTTTAAGCCACCAACAATGTTAAGATAAACTTCTTTGTCAAATAGATTTAAACCAAATCGACTATTTAAAACTGCAATTACCATAGCTAAACGATTAAGATCCCAGCCAACCACAGCTCTTCTTGGAGTTGGAATAAAAGAAGGGGCGACCAATGCTTGAATTTCGGCAAGAATAGCTCTACTTCCTTCAATGCCAGCAAAAACTACTGTGCCACTTGTATCGCGATCATAGGAAGTTAAAAATAATTCGCTGGGATTTAAAACTTCTGATAGTCCAATTTCATTCATTTCAAAAACGCCAATTTCATTGGCTCCACCAAAACGATTTTTAATCGAACGCAAAATACGAAATTGTAAATCCTTCTCACCTTCAAAATAAAGAACTGTATCAACCATATGCTCGAGAACCTTGGGGCCGGCAATTTGCCCATCTTTTGTAACATGACTTACAATCAATAAAGTGATATTATTTTTTTTAGCAAAAATTGTTAATTCTCCAGCGCAAGCTCTAACTTGAGAGACAGTTCCAGGGGCTGAAGAAAGCTCTTCGACAAACATTGTTTGAATGGAGTCGATAATAACGATCATTGGCGTGTTTTCTTTATTATCGAGATTTTTTGCATCTTCTTTTATGGCGTTAATAATCTCACTAACATTGGTGTTAGAAGCGAGCTTAATATTTCCCGTATGACATCCAAGTCTTTTAGCTCTAAGACGAACTTGATCAATAGATTCTTCGCCAGAAATGTAAATCACTGAATTATTTAACTGAGCAAGATTATCTGCAGTTTGTAAAAGTAAAGTTGATTTACCAATTCCTGGATCACCCCCGATCAAAACTACTGAGCCACTAACTAAACCTCCACCAAGGACTCGATCTAATTCATTTAGATTAGTTTTAATTCTAGCAAAATTTTTTGCTTCGCCATCAAGGCTAACCAAATCAGCTTTTCTTGAATTTTTTGGTGAAGAATTTTTGGAAGTTTTATCTTCATCAAGACGAGTAAAGTGCGAATTTCCACCTTCCGCAAATTCCTCAACAAGACTATTCCACTCACCACAATCAACACACCTACCCACCCATTTGAAATGAACTGCGCCACAGGATTGACAAGAATACGCGGATTTTTTATTAGCCATATTTTTTAATTTTAAACAAAATAATTTTATTAATTTATTATTATCTTTTAATAATTAAAAAAAATTTTAAATCGTTATTTTACTGAATAATTTTATAAAATAAAAACAAGATAACAAGATTAAATTTTTTTAAAAACATTCGCCAAGGCCTTAAGAAAAAAGCTTTTTCAAAGCTTGCTCATTAATGAATTAAGATTTAGAAATGAAAAAATTTATAATTTATTTAAAAATAATCTAATTAATTATTAAAAACATGCTTAACGAAATAAAAAATTTTCTTAATAAAAATAAAATCGATTTTTTATTGTTACCAAATAATGATGAGTTTTTTAGTGAATATTTGCCAGAATATAAGCGCTTAATTAAAGCGATTACAAATTTTTCTGGTTCAAATGCATTGGTAATTTTTGGTCTAAAAAAATCATTTTTTTTTACTGATAGTCGTTATATTTTACAAGCTAAAAATCAGCTAAACAAAGAAGAATATGAAATTTTAGATATTGTCAAAACCCCAGTTATTAAATGGTTAAAGAGCAATTTAGCTAATAAAAAAATTGCATTATTTAGTCAATTAACCAGCGTAAATTTTGTAAGTAAAATTGAAGAATTCGCTTCCAATAATATAGAATTTTTCGATGAAATTTTTATTGATAAAATTTGGAATAATCGACCAATTTTTAAACCAGCGCAGATTTTTTATTGCAATGAAAAAATTAGTGGTAAAAGCGATATTGAAAAAAGAAAAATTATTGCTAAGGAAATATCTGGAGATGCTTTATTAATCACAAAAGCTGATGACTTATGTTGGCTTCTAAATATTAGATCAAGCGATGTTAAATATTCGCCACTTTTACTTGCTTATGCAATTTTGTTCAAAGATGGTAAGGTTGATTTGTTTGTTGATGAAAAGAGATTAAATGGTTTTGTATTAGAAAATGTGAATTGTATCGCTGAAGAAAATTTAGATTTACGATTAAGTTTTTTAAGAAAAAAAATTAAAACCATCGATGTTGATTTTGATAATCTTAATTATTTTTTACTTAAACAATTACATAAAAATGATTTTATAATTAACGATAAAAACAATATAATTGAGTTGATAAGGGCTCAAAAAAATCCGCAGGAAATTTACGGCGCAAAAATTGCGCATAATCTTGACGGACTTGCCTTAACAAAGTTTATTTTATGGTTTAAAAACGTAATAAAAAATCAAGAAATTACTGAAATTTTATCGCAAGAAAAACTTTATGAATTTCGCAAAGATAATAAAAATTTTATTTATGAAAGTTTTGCAACAATTTCAGCTTTTGCTAGTAATGGTGCAATTGTTCATTATAATGCCGATAAAAATACCTGCAAAAAAATTACTGGAAATTCCCTTTATTTGCTTGATTCAGGAGGTCAATATTTAGGAGAAGATTTTTTTGGAACTACCGATGTAACTCGAACTTTTTTAGTTGGTCAAGCAACCCCAGATATGATTGAAAAATATACTCTCGTTTTGAAAGGTCATATCGCCTTGGCGCGAGTCAAATTTCCCCGAGGTTTAAGCGGTTCTAATCTTGACGTTCTTGCGCGATTTCATTTGTGGCAAATTGGCGAGGATTATGGTCATGGAACCGGACACGGAGTTGGTGCATTTGCCAATGTTCACGAAGGACCTTGCGCAATTAGTTTGCGTAATCAAGTGCAAATATTGCCAAATATGATTTTATCAAATGAGCCAGGATATTACAAAGAAGGGCATTTCGGTATTCGGCTAGAAAATTTACAAAGAGTTGTTGAGCTTGATGAAAAATTTTTATCTTTTGAAACCTTAACTCTTGTGCCATTTGAAGCTGATTTGATTGATTTTAAAATGCTCACCTATCCTGAAAAAAAATGGTTGAAAAATTATCATCAAAGAATTCTAAATCAATTATCTTGCGAATTAACTTTAGAAGAAAAGCAAGATTTATCAAGTTTTTGTAAGGCTTTTATCGAACTTTAAAGAGGTTATTTTACTTTAATTAGCAGTTGAATCTGTAATAATAAAATTACCAATTAAAATATAGTTATTTGCAATATTTTTATTATTTAAAATAATTAACTATTTCTTTAGCAAGCAACAAAGCTAATTGAGTTTTAGTAATTTTACCTAAATCATGTTGTTTATTGCTAGTTATGAAATAAGCCTTAGTCATAGAGTTTCCAAAGATTTTGCCATTTTCAATATCATTGGCAATTATTAAATCACAATTTTTTTTGTGTAATTTTTCTTTTGCATTCTCGATAATATTTTCACTTTCAGCGCAAAAGCCAATAACCATTTTTGGGCGATTGGTATTATTGCCAACTGACTCAAGAATATCAGGGTTAAGCTCAAATTTTAGTGAGAAATTTTTCAGGAGATTTTTTTTAATTTTTTGATGGGAAATATTTTTAATCTTAAAGTCAGCAACTGCAGCACAGCCAATAAAAATATCAATATTTACTAAATTATTTTTGACTACTTCAAACATTTCATTGGCACTTTCAACCATAGTTATTTCTTGATTGCTAAGCGGAATTGGTAAGGCAATATTTCCGGCTACAAAATGAATTTGCGCATCCATTTGCTTTAAAACTTTAGCGATAGCTATCGCTTGTTTACCAGATGAATTATTGCCAATAAAGCGGATGGGATCAATCATTTCATGAGTTGATCCACCGGTTATAAGAATTCTTTTTCCAGAAAGTAAATTTTGATTTTGTAAAAATTGTTTAATTTCGAAAAATATTTTTTCAATATTCGCCATTTTGCCAATGCCATATTCACCACATGCTAAAATATCTGTTTCAGGTTCGATAATATCAATGCCATGGCTTGCGAGCTTTTGTAAATTTTCTTGATTTGATTGTTTTTGCCACATTTTTTCATTCATTGCAGGAGCTAAAATGATTTTTTTATCACTAGCTAATATTACGCAAGAAGCCAAATCATCACCTAAGCCATTGGCGATTTTGGCAATAAAATCAGCGCTTGCTGGAGCGATAACAATTAAATCATGTTGACGCGCAAGCTTGATGTGACCCATTTTAACCTCATCATCAAGGGCAAATAATTCTTCGTAAGTTTTGTTGCCAGTGATTGCCGAAACTAAAAGTGGAGTAATAAATTCAGCTGCTGATTTCGTTAAAATGCAATTAACCTCATTGCCATCTTTTTTAAGTTGGCGAATTAAATCTATGCTCTTGTAACAAGAGATGCTACCCGTAATTATCAATAAAATTTTTTTCATAAAATTTTCAATATTGCCCAAGTTTTTTCAGTAATTACTCTTCCACGCGGAGTTTTTTCAATTAACCCTTGTTGAATTAAGTAAGGTTCAATGCTGTCTTCAATTGTATCGCGTTCATCGCCAATTGCAGAAGCAATTGTCTCAATGCCAACTGGCCCACCGCGGTAATTTTGAGCAATAAAGCGTAAATAGCGATGATCCGATGAGTCAAGTCCATTCTCGTCAATTTCTAGGCATTGCAAAGCATGTTTAGCAATTTCTAAATTAATATTTTTTTTATTATCATCGCTTGCAAAATCACGAACGCGTTTTAGTAAGCGAATCGCAATTCGTGGAGTTCCGCGTGATCTTTTGGCAATTTCAAGTGAAGCATTTTCATCAATACCAATTTGTAAAATTTTTGCATCACGATTAACAATTTGTTGAAGTTCGTTAGTATTGTAAAAATTTAGACGAAGTGGAATGCCAAAGCGATCCTTGAGAGGATTGGCAATAAGTCCAATTCGAGTCGTTGCACCAACCAAAGTAAATTTTGGTAAATCAATTTTAATAGCACGCGCTCCAGGACCTTCGCCAATAATGATATCAAGTTTAAAATCTTCCATTGCGCTATATAGCACTTCCTCGACATTTTTATTGAGACGATGAATCTCATCGATAAATAAAATATCACCTTTTTGAAGATTAGTTAAAATTGCTGCTAAATCTCCCGACCTAGTTATTACTGGACCTGAAGTACTTTTAAAACCAACACCCATTTCATGGGCAATAATTTGCGCTAAAGTAGTCTTGCCAAGCCCTGGTGGTCCATGAAAAAGTGCGTGATCAAGACATTCACCGCGATTTTTAGCTGAACGCAAAAATACATGAAGATTTTCTTTTAGTTTTTCTTGCCCAAGAAAATCATTTAGATAGCTTGGTCGAAGACTAGTTTCGCTATTTTCTTGATTTGATTCGAGGTTTATTTCATCGTCATTTAAAGCTTTATTAAGTAGAGGATTTAGGGCGTTATCAAGGCTTTGATGGTTGGGTAATTGTGATTCAAAATTATTTTTCATTTTTATAAAAGCGTCAAGATTTGGTTCTTTATTTTCAGTTATATTTTTTTTGTTTTTGTTAATCATGATTTATATTGGTTTATAATAATTTTATTGGATTTGCTTAATCATAAATAATTACTATTTTTTCTTAGCTAATTCTCTAAGTGATGAGGTAATTAGATTTTCAAGAGTAGTTGCTTGATTATCACTTAAAATATAATCAATAGTTTTTAAACAATCATGTTTTTTATAACCAAGATTCTCTAGCGCTGATAAGGCATCCTGAGCAATTTGCGATGAAAAATAATTATTATTTTCATTATTGGAAATTTCAAAATTAGCGAGATCAATTCCTAATTTTTGTGGTGAATTTTTTAATTCAGTGGTAAGTCGAGAAGCAAGTTTTGGACCAATTCCAGAAATTTTTGAAAAAGTCTTTTGATCATTGGAAATCAAGGCTTTAGCAAGTTCTTGAATTGATAAAGCGCTGAGAATTTTTTGACCCATTTTTGCACCAACACCTTGAACTTTCATTAATTCAATAAACCAAATTTTTTCTATTTCGCTCACGAAGCCGAAGAGCTCAATGGCATCTTCTTTAACTTTAGTTTCAATAATTAAAGAAACTATTTGTGATTTATCGAATTGGCGAAGAGATTGCGCGGTTTTTTGCGATAAAAAAACTATATAGCCAATACCATTAACATCAATAATGCAATGATCATCTTCGATTTTATCAATTTTGCCTGTTAATTTACCAATCATATTTCTTAACTTTATTAAATTTGAAAAAATTATTATTAAAAAATTTAATTAAACAAGGCTTTCAAATTACAAGCGCATAGTTTAAAATTTTTTTTTTAAATTAAAAGTAATTTAAAACTATGAAAAAAAAGTGCAATTATAACCTTGAATGGCGCTTTGAAAAAGATTTGATTGATTACGATCAAGCTTTAAAATTTATGGCGCAAAGAGTTGAAGAAATTTATCAAAAAAAATCCTCTGAATTAATTTGGGTTCTCGAGCATCCACCAATTTATACTGCTGGAATTAGCGCTAAAGATAGCGATCTTTTGGAGCTGGGTGATTCAAAGATTTATAAAACCAATCGTGGTGGAAAATATACGCATCATTGCCCTGGAATGAAAATCATTTATGCAATGATTGATCTTAAAAACTTTTCGTCTCCATCTGCACCCGATGTTGGAAATTTTGTTAATTTTTTAGAGCGTTGGATTATTGCAGTTCTTGATCATTACGGCATTGAAGGTCATATTCGAAAAAATCGAGTTGGAATTTGGGTTGAAACTAAAAAAGGTGATGGTGATAGTGATAAAAAAATTTCAGCAATTGGTATAAAATTAAAAAAATGGGTAAGTTATCACGGTATCGCAGTTAATGTGAATTGCGATTTAAGCGGGTTTAAAAAAATTATTCCTTGTGGCATTACCCAATTTGGCGTTACTTCAATCCAAGATCTTGGCTATGATACTAAAACCAAAGAATTTGAAGAAAATTTTTACAAAATTTTACAGGAAAAATTTTATCAATTATTGAATCCCAGCTTTTTTAACTCATAATTTTATGTTATATTTTTTGCTTAAATATTACTGAAAATCCTTTCTATTAATAGCGCTCAAAGCAGTATCAAAAAATATAATTTAAGAAATTAGCCCTGCTAAACTAAGTTAATATATTTTAAATATAACATGTTAACTTTTATTCTAAATAACTTTAGATAAGTAAAATATAATTTTTTTTGAAAAATAAATAAACTATATTTTATTAAGAAAAAATTAAATATATCAATAATGTTTAACGAAATTTGCAAGTCCAAATTAGACCATCACTATAAATGTTAAATCTCTATCTAATCAGTATTTGCATATGCTAAAGAAGATAGGTAAAAAAACTAAATTGTCATGATCCAAGGGTAATTATTCTTAATTTTGATATTATTTTTTTTAAAAAGC
>CAMDJZ010000035.1 GCA_945901265.1 Rickettsia typhi | reverse complement strand
CGACAGGCACCGACAGGAAAAATTTAGTCGTGCTAACGCAACGACAGGCAACGAATTTAAAATTTAGTCGTGCTAACGCAACGAATTAAAATTTAGTCGTGCTAAAGCAACGACAGGCAACGACAGGAAAAATTTAGTCGTGCTAAAGCAACGACAGGCAACGAATTTAAAATTTAGTCGTGCTAACGCAACGACAGGCAACGAATTTAAATTTAGTCGTGCTAAAGCAACGACAGGCAACGACAGGAAAAATTTAGTCGTGCTAAAGCAACGACAGGCAACGACAGGAAAAATTTAGTCGTGCTAACGCAACGACAGGCAACGACAGGAAAAATTTAGTCGTGCTAACGCAACGACGGGCAACGAATTTAAATTTAGTCGTGCTAAAGCAACGAATTAAAATTTAGTCGTGCTAACGCAACGACAGGCAAATCGATTATTTGTTGATGGAATTTTTAGATTTTCAAAATCACTAAAGTAAATAATAATGGCAAATTGGTTTCGATCGATCACAAAAGATGATCTTAGATTCTTGAATTTGTAGTCTCCGAGCCCATTTCTTTCTTGAAGATAATAACAATATTTTTCCTTTAAAAAATAAAATCCATCTTCATAACTTAAATTTATGAAGATGGCATTTAAATTTTAAAATTTGATATCTTAGATTCTTTAGAACGCGAAAAAAATTGAATTTATTACTTCAAGCAAACTTCTTTTCCAAAGGCTAAACCCTAAAAAAGTAAACTTTTAAAAAATGTTCAAACATGGCAATAATAAAGTTTTTCCCTATCTAGGATTACCGACTTTTTTTAAAATTGATTTAACTGGTGGTGGGGTTTGAGGTGATTGCGAGGTTTGAGATGTAAGGTTTTTAGCTATTTTTTTGACGTCTGCAGGGATGGTATTATTACTCATTTCATCTTTTTCATGTGTATACGTATCTTTATCTTTTTGAAATTTATCCGTAGAAATTATAGCATATTTTTCTTGTCCAGAACTATCTTTAAATTTAACGCGAATAATTGTATCCCCAGAAATTTTTCTCGATTCTCTTCTCATTGCATCTTCAAATGATTCTATATTAATATTCTTATCTCTAAGCTGTTTAATAATATTGACTTTTGGATCTAATTTTAATTCCCTTTCTTCCAATTCCTTTACAGACCTTGCGTATTTTTCATCAGTTGTTTCTGGAAATAGTTTTGCTAAAGATTTACCAATAATATCTCTTAAATCATCAAATTTTTTTTCTATCGATAAAAAGAATGGATATTTTCTCAATTCAGATACAAGTCCGCCAAATCCTTTATCATTGCGGGTGGGTTTTAAATCTGGATTATCTTTTAAAGCTTGAGCAATTTCTTTTTTTTTAAAAATTGATAATAGCACTTCCAACAATATTGAATCATCTTTTTTGGGAATTTCAGGAGTTTCGCTCTTATCATCTGGAGATGATTCTTGGATATTTTGTTTAGTTTTTTCAAGGGATTCTTCTTCGCTGCCGATTATTCTTACTTTAACTGTATCAGCAAATGTAACTTTACGTTTTTGGGGTCCATCTTTCATAAGCAATGAATTTAATGTTAATTTAAATATACTCACTAGCTAGGCTAATTAATTTAAAATTTAAATATATTTAAAATGATTTTAAACCAGAAAGAATAGCATTTCAATATAAAATATATTCACTTAAATTAGGGTAATTAAGCCTGAGATAGCTTTTTTACTTGATCATCTGCAATTAAAGCATTCACAAACTCATCAAGTTCGCCCATCATAATTTCATCAATGCGGTAACTAGTAAGATTGATACGATGGTCTGTTACACGACTTTGTGGAAAATTATAAGTACGAATTCTTTCGCTACGATCGCCACTTCCTACTTGCTCTTTACGTTCCATTGCTCGCTCTTTATCAATACGCGATCTTTCAGCTTCATATATTCTTGAGCGCAATATCTTCATAGCTTTTTCACGATTTTTAATTTGTGACTTTTCATCTTGCATTGAAACTACAACCCCTGTTGGAATATGGGTAATTCTAACTGCTGAATCTGTAGTGTTAACCGATTGACCTCCTGGACCAGATGAGCGAAAAACATCAATGCGTAAATCTTTTTCTTCAATTTTAATATCAACTTCTTCAGCTTCAGGCAATACGGCAACTGTTGCAGCCGATGTATGGACTCGTCCGGCACCTTCAGTTTCAGGAACGCGTTGCACGCGATGACCACCTGATTCAAATTTTAAACGCGCAAAAACTCCGCGACCTGCAATTATTGCCGAGGCTTCTTTATAGCCTCCAAGTCCAGTATCAGCAATTGCTAAAATCTCAAATTTCCATTTTTTCTTTTCGGCATAGCGTTGATACATGTGAAAAAGTTTGTAAGCAAAAAGCGCAGCCTCTTCGCCACCCGTTCCAGCTCTAACTTCAATAATCGCGTTTTTTTCGTCAGCAGAATCTTTAGGTAAAAGAGTAATTTTAATTTGATGTTCAAGCTCAGGAACTTTTTTGGAAAGATTAAATTTTTCTTCTTCAAGCATATCGCGCATTTCTTTATCCAAACTACTATCAGCAAGCATCGCCTCAACATCAGCCATTTCTTTTTGGGCATTTTGATATTCATGAATGGACACTATAACTTCTTGCATATCCGAATGCTCCTTAGAAATTTTCGCGAAGTTCTGGCCAAGACCGGATGGATCTTGAAGTTTCTTTTCAAGCTCATTGAATTTGACAATTATACTATCAAGTTTTTGATTTAGAGACATATTTATTGATCGGATAATTTTGAAGAATTGTTAAATTTACTTAGTCTTTCAATGGTTTTGAAATTTAAAATTTTCTATAAAAATAATAAATTTAAGCAAATTATTAATAAATTAAAATAGTTAATAATTGGTAAACATTATTATAAAAACTTAATTTATAATAAGTTTTAAGAGGTATTTTATTTTATAAATTCTAACAAATGCTAATTTAAAAGAAAAATAAAATTTAGCTTACCTCCATCTCAACAACCGTTAATTTAAGGACTGAAATTATAATTAACAAATATTTTGTTGTTAAAAAAAATTAAAATTACTAAGATATTTTTCATTAAAAAATAAAATTCAAATCATGAAATCAAATTTCTACATTACTTCACCGATCTACTATGTCAACGATTCTCCGCATATTGGACATGCTTATACCTCAATTGCTTGTGATTGTTTGGCAAGATATAATCGTTTAAATTGCAAAGATGTTTTTTTCTTAACCGGAACGGATGAACATGGTCAGAAGGTTGAAAAATCAGCGATTGCCAAAGGTAAATCTCCGCAAGAATTTTGCGATGAAGTTTCGCAAAAATTTCGTAATTTATCAAAAATTTTAAATCTTTCCAATGATGATTTTATTCGCACCACCGAAGAACGTCACAAAAAAACCGTTGAAAAATTTTGGAATATTTTACAAGCCAATGGCTTTATTTACAAAGATGTTTATGAGGGTTGGTATGCGCTTCGTGATGAAGCTTTTTACTCGGCTGATGAAATTGTCGATGGCAAAGCACCAACTGGTGCAGAGGTTACTTGGCATCGTGAAGAAAGTTATTTTTTTCGTCTCAGTGCATTTCAAGAAAAATTACTAGCACTTTACCAAGCAGTTCCTGACTTCATCCGTCCTGTCTCGCGACGCAATGAAATTATCAATTTTGTAAAATCTGGTTTGAAAGATTTATCAATTTCGCGAACATCTTTTTCTTGGGGAATTAAAGTTCCTGGTGACGAAAAGCATGTTATTTATGTTTGGCTTGATGCGCTTACCAATTATCTTTCTGCCCTTGGTTTTGCTGATGAAAATCCTAATTATCAAAAATTTTGGATTGATGGCGATAAATCTCCGCTTCACATTGTAGGAAAAGATATTGCTAGATTCCATGCTATTTATTGGCCAGCTTTTTTAATAGCCTCACAAATTAATGTACCATATAGCGTTTATGCCCATGGCTGGTGGACTAATGATGGTCAAAAAATTTCTAAGTCAGTTGGTAATGTAATCGATCCGGTTGCTGAAATTAAATGGATCAAATCCTTGGGATGTGAAGATGAAACTGCTCTTGATTATTTTCGTTATTTTTTGCTTCGTGAAGTTCCATTTGGAAATGACGGAGATTATTCGCGCAATCATTTGCTAACTAGAATAAATGCTGAATTAGCCAATAATATCGGCAATTTAGTGCAACGTAGTTTAACGATGATTGTTAAAAATTGCCATGGAAAAATTCCTAATGAAATTGAAAGTGGTAAAATTGCAAATATCAATTTAAAAATTGATGATATTATCGAAAATTATTTTTCAGCATTTAATGAATTGGCATTTGATAAAGCTATCCAGGTGATTATTGATTTTGCTAATTTGGCAAATAAAAAATTTAATGATGTTGCGCCGTGGAATTTGAAAAAAGAAAATAAAATTGAAGAGATGAATATTTGTCTCAGTGAAACTGCTGAAAGCATAAGATTAATGGCGATTTTACTTTTACCATTCATGCCCGAAAGTGCTAATAAAATTCTTGATTTGCTTAATGTCGATAAAGGTTCAAGAAATTTTTCTCACCTAAATAAAAAACTCCTTGCCAATCATTTAATTTGCGAACCAAAAGCAATATTTCCAAGATTAGAAATTATTAAAAATTAATTTTAATTAGTTTTAATAATTTTAATTTTCTAAGCCATAAGCGTCATGAAGAACTCTAACTGCTAATTCGCCATATTCTTTAGCGATTAAAACTGAAATTTTGATTTCAGAAGTTGAAATTAAAAGCAGATTAATTCCTTTGTCAGCTAAGTTTTTAAACATTGTATGGGCAACACCAGAATGACTAATCATACCAACGCCAATCACTGAAATTTTAGCGATATTATCATCAATTTTTAATTCACTAAACTTAACTTCATCCTTAATTGATTCGATAGCTAATTTGGCGCGCTCGAGTTCGTCTTTACTAGCTGTAAAGGTGATGTCAATAAATTTTCCATCGCCAGAAATATTTTGAACAATCATATCGACATTAACTTCGCGACCCGCAAGTGCGCCAAATATTGTCGCTGAAAGTCCAGGGTGATCAGGCATTTTCATCAAAGTTAACCGAACATCACTTTTGCTGTAACTAATTCCTGTAATTAAACGACGTTCCATAATTTCCTCATTATTGTTGACTAAAATTGTTCCACAAGATTCATTGACTTCGCCAAAAGACGATAGCACTCTTACCCTTACATTATGAGCCATTGCCATAGCTACGGAACGAGTTTGTAAAACCTTTGATCCGCTATAAGCCATTTCTAACATTTCTTCATAGGTAACTTTTTTTAAGCGACGAGCTTTATCAGTAATGCGAGGATCTGTAGTGTAAACACCGTCAACATCTGTGTATATATCGCAAAGATCAGCTTTCACAGATGCTGCAATTGCAACAGCAGAAGTATCTGATCCACCACGCCCAAGAGTGCTCAGGCGATTAGTTTTAGGATTAACGCCTTGAAATCCAGCAATAACAATGACATCAAATTGCTCTAAGGATTTTAGTAAAAATTCACCATTAATTTCTTCGATTCTAGCTTTACTATGAACGCTATCGGTGATAATTGGAATTTGAAAGCCTAAGAAAGAACGAGCCTTATAACCCATCGATTGCAATTCAAGAGCGAGGAGTCCGCAAGTAATTTGTTCGCCAGTTGCAACAATTGAATCATATTCACAAAGCGAATCATTATCAGTAAGAGTTGAAACTTGATTGCAATATTCAACCAATTGATTAGTAACGCCAGACATTGCAGAAACTACAACAATTACCTTATTTTTTTTATCAAGTTCTGCTTTAACTTTTTTCGAAACATTTTTAATGCGCGAAATGTCACCAACAGAAGTTCCCCCGAATTTTTGGACAATTAGCATAATGCATTTGCAAATTTTTTTTTAAATGAGTTACTATTTTTTACATAATAAAAAAATTCTCAAGTAAAATTTTAAACAAATTTAAAAAAGCGCTTGCAGTAAAATTTTGTTATTGGTTGAATTGTAAAAATAAAATTTTACTAAAAATAAAAAATAATTAATTTATTAAAATTAGTTAATAATAATTAACAATAAATCATAACTAACATGATGAAATCATTTCGTAAACTTACAAATAATTTGGCATTTAAAGTAGTATTGGGCATAGTTGCTCTAAGCTTTATTTTTTTTGGGGTGAGTAGTTTTATTTTGGGTGGCTCAACAAGTTGGGTGGCAAAAATTGGCAGTAAAAAAATAAGTTATTCAACTTTGCAAAAGGCCATGAAAGAAAATCGTGAAATGATTTTAAATTCTTATGGAAATAATGAGCAAGCACTTGTCTATCTTGATTCTGATCAATTTACTTCCGATAGTTTGGGGCGTATTATTAATCAACAAATGGTTAAAAATTTGTCTCACGAATTTAACATTACGGCAAGTAAAAAAGTTGTATTAGAAAACATTGCTAAAGATAAGAATTTCAGCGATGAAACTGGTAAATTTAGTCAAGAAAAATTCAAAGAATTTTTAAAAAAAAATGGCATTAATGAAGATCTTTATGTTAATGAAATTATCAATCAAATTTCGATGATGATGATTTTGCAAACCATGGAAATCGCTGCTCCCGTGAGCTCTAAAAAAATGATTGATGTTATTGAATTTAATGAAGAAAAAAGAATAGTCGATCTAATTTCTTTAAATGAAAAAGATGTTAAAAACATTGGAAATGTCACCCAAAGCGAAATTGAAAAATATTACGCCGATAATAAAAAGCAATTTACCTTGCCTGAAATACGCAGAATTTCTTATGTTAAAATTAATGTAAAAGATCTTGTGCAAAGTCTTGAAATTAAGGATGAGGAAATTGCAAGCGAATATGAAAAAAATAAAAGTTTATATCAATTGCCTGAAACGCGTGATTTTTATCATATAGTTTTTGACAAAGAGCAATCCGCTAAAGAGTTTGCCGATAAGCTTAAAAAAACTAATAAAGAAAATCTTAAAGTCGAATTTGCAAATTTAGCAAAAGAATTGCAAAAAAAGAATCTTAAAGAAATAACATTAAGCAACACTAGCAAAAAACAACTACTTCCTCAAACAGTTGAACTAGCATTTAATCTAGCAGTAAATGAAGTTAGCGCGCCAGTTAAAAGTCAGCTTGGTTTTCACATTTTCTTGCTTAATGCCATTAACAAATCTGGAATTAAAGCTTTAGCAGAAGTTAGAGATGAAATAAAAGTTAAATTGCTTGAAGGTAAAAAAAATGGAGCTCTTGATAAAAAAATTGCTGAATTAGACTCAGATTTAATCGCTAGCAATTCCTTAAGTGATTCTTTAATTAAAAATAAAATCAATACCACGATTCTTAAGGTTAATATTGATGATACCGGTAAGGATGAGGGTGGAAGAGAAGTTTTTGGTGAAGATGCCAAAGAAATTGCCAAAAATAGTTTTGCTTTAAAAAAAGGACAAACTTCGAAGTTATTTAATTCTCCAGCTAAGGATGCATTTTACGCTATTCAGCTTGATGAAATAGTTGCTAGTAAAACCGAAGAATTGATCAAGGTAAGTAAATTGATATCGACAAAATTGCAATCTGATAAAAAGCAAGAAGCCTTGTTAGCTTATTCCCAAGAAGTTGCTGGCGAAGTAGAAGAAAACCTTGATAATCCAGCTAAAATTGCTACTAAGCATAAACTTAAATTTGAAAAGAATCGTATAATGCCTCGCACTTTTGTGATTAACTATCAAGGTCAGCAATTTCCATATCGTAGTCCCTTGCTTGAGAAAATTTTTATAATCGATGTCAATCAAAGTTCGGGAGCCATATCTGAAGCTGGTGGTTATGCAGTAGCAATTTTGCGTGAAATAAAAAAACCACTAATTAGTAAAGATACTTTAGCGGAGGTTGCTAGAGCAAGTCAGCAAATGTTTCGTACAGATATTATGCAGCAATTTAACAACTATCTTTTGAAAAAATATCCGGTAGAAGTTAATGAAAAAATATTTAGACAAAAAGATAAAAATTAATGTATAATTTTAGCAAAGAAGAATGGCTAGATACTTACTCCAATAGCGATTCATCGCTAGTTTATAAAAAAATTTCTAGCGATGTTTTAACGCCTATTTTGGCATTTCTGAAAATAAAAAAACATTTTAAGGATCATGTTTTTTTATTTGAATCAGCCGATAATGATCAAAAAAAAGGCAGATTTTCAATTATTGGTTTAATGCCTGATACTGTTTGGCGCTGCATAGATGAAAGGTCATTTATTAATAATGATTTCTCTAAAAATCCAGAAAATTTTATTTTGCAAAATGGCGATGCCTTAGAAAATTTCCGTCAATTAATTAATCATTCTAAAATAGATTTCAGTAAATTTAATTATCACGGCCAAGATCTTCCGGCAATGTGCGCGGGTATTTTTGGCTATATGAGCTACGATATGGTTAGGTTGATGGAAAATATTCCAGATTTTAATTTACAAGATCCTTTGCAAATTCCTGATAGCATTTTTATGCGTCCCCAAATTTTGTTGATCTTTGATAATTTTTATGATTGTGTTTTGATTTGCGCGCCAAGCTATAAAAGACATGAGGATTATGAAATTTTGCGTTCCAAAATTGAAAATGTAGAATTTTTTTTGAATGAAAATGTTGAAAATAATTCTAGCAATATTGCTGATTTTCAAGGATTTAATTTTCATGCAAATTATAGCCAAGAACAATATTGTAAGATGGTTGAAAAAGCTAGGGAATACATTATTGCTGGTGATATTTTTCAAGTTTTACCTTCACAAAGATTTGAAAGTGATTTTCCTAAAATTGATGAATTTGAATTTTACAGAGCATTGCGATCAATTAACCCTTCGCCATTTTTATTTTATTTACAATTTAATGATTTTATTTTATGCGGTTCTAGCCCTGAAATTATGGTTTCTAAACATGGTCAAAAAATCACCGTTCGTCCGTTAGCTGGAACAAAAAAAAGAGGTAAAGATGTTGCTGAGGATAAATTTAACGCTAATGAATTACTTAATGATGAAAAAGAAGTTGCCGAGCATTTAATGTTAATTGATTTGGCCAGAAATGATCTGGGAGTTGTTGCCAAGCCTGGTTCAGTGGTTGTTACTAAAAAAATGGTTATCGAAAATTATTCCCATGTTATGCATATTTCTTCGAATGTTGAAGGAATTATTGATGAAAAATATGACGCGCTAAATGTTTTAATTTCAGCATTTCCTGCGGGAACAGTTAGCGGTGCTCCAAAAATTAGAGCCATGGCAATTATCGAAGAGTTAGAAAAAATTAAGCGTAGTTTTTATTCAGGATGTGTTGGATATTTTTCTAGTAATGGCGATATGGAAACATGTATTACTCTTAGATCAGCATTGATAAAAAATCATAAAATATATCTTCATTCGGGAGCGGGAGTTGTGTTTGATTCTAATCCTCAACTCGAATATCAAGAAACCTTAAATAAAGCGCAGGCATTAATTAAAGCATGTGAATTATTGAGCAATTCACTCTCAAATCAAAAATAGTTTTGTTAAATTCTGTTAAAAAAATTTTATAGAAAATTCCCTATTGCAAATAATTTAAGCCAATTATGATGGAATTCAAAACGCAATATAAACTTCTCAATAAATTTCAAGCTAAAAATAATTGAAAAACTACAAGCTTGTTTTTTAAATTGAGGGTTCCAGAGTATAAAAATATTCACTAAAATTACTAAAATTATTCAAGATTATGAAATTTATAAATATTATATTTCTGTTATTTTTTGTTTCTTGTAGCATGAGCAAAAGCAATGCATCTGGTGTTGATTTTATATTAAAAAGTAGCGATATAAAAGGTGGAAAACAAATCGATAAAAAATTTATTTTCAACAGCTTTGGTTGCAGTGGTCAAAATATTTCTCCACAAATTTCATGGGTTAGTGTCCCGCCTCACACTAAAAGTTTTGCGTTAACAGTCTTCGATCCAGATGCTCCAACCCAAAGCGGGTGGTGGCATTGGCTTGTTTTAAATATTCCGCTAAACTTCAAGGAAATACCCCAAGGTTTTGGAAATGAAAACAAATTTAATTTAGCAAATGGAATCATTCAAATTCGTAATGATTTTTCAACTTTTAGTTTTGGGGGGCCTTGTCCACCTGCAGGAGATAAAAAACATCGCTATGTATTTACACTTTACGCTTTATCGGTTGAAAAAATCGATCTAAAAGAAGATTCATCCCCAGCTCTCGCTAGCTTCATGATTAATCAATATGTGCTTAGCAAATCAGTAATTGAAGCGATTTACCAAAGATAGATTTATTAATAAATAACTTTTTATAAAGCTTTTTTACTGGGCAGTTTGGCGAAAATTGGATCGGTAATTTTTGTTGAAATTAAAGTCGCTAACCAAACTACAAAATAAAGGCCAAAAGGAAAGGCAATGCGTGATTTATTTTTAGCAAGTTGATCTATAATAATTTTGCAAGCATCCTCAACTTCCATCAATAAAGGCATATAAAAATTATTTCGCGCAGTCATGTTTGACTTAATATAGCCCGGACAAATGGCATTAACCTCAATTCCAAATTTACTTAAATTTCCACGCAAACCTTCGCCATAAACTCTAACCGCAGATTTACTGGCACTGTAAGCTGGAGAGCTGGGAAGTCCTCGAAAACCAGCCAATGAAGAAACAATAGCGATTTGACCTTTTTTACGAATAAGCATTTTATCAATCACTGGATGAATAATGTTAATTACGCCGTAAATATTGGTGTTAAAAATTTCTTTAACTTGTGAAAAACTTTCAGTTCCTGAGGCCGTTCCTGCTGAAATTCCAGCATTAGCAATTACTAAATCAATTGCAAAATTTTCTTCAATTTCAGCGATCCAATTTTTACTTGCTAATTGATCGCAAACATTAAGAATTTTTGAAAAAACATTTGCCTTTAAATTTTCGCAAATAGTTTTAGTTTGGAGTAAATTTTTTTCATTTCTTGCGCAGATGAATAAATTTATACCGGGCTTGGCGTAAGCAATTGCTAAGGCGCGACCAATGCCGCTACTGGCACCAGTAATTAAAATATTTTGAGGATTTTGCATAAATGAAAAAAAATTTGTTTATTACGTTTGAAGGAATTGAGGGATCTGGAAAATCTACCCAATCTAAAAAATTGCAAGAGTTTTTTTTGCAAAATAAAATTGAATCAATTCTAACTCGTGAACCAGGGGGTTGCGAAATTGCTGAGCAAATTCGTAAAATCTTACTTGATGAAAAATTTAATAATATGCAAGCAGTGACTGAAATTTTGTTGAACTTTTCAGCGCGTTTAGAACATGTTGAGCAAGTGATTAAGCCTGCGCTTAAGCAGGGTAAAGTAGTAATTTGCGATCGTTTTTTTGATTCAACTTATGCTTATCAGGGAAGCGCTCATGGAGTTGATTTTTCGGTGATTGAAAAAATTCATAAAATTACTCTTAATGATTTTGAACCTGATATAACTTTTTTAATTGATGTTGATGTTGAGCAAGCATTTGCAAGAATTAACTCGCGAATTGATAATAATCGTTATGAAAAATTGGGATTAGAATTTCATCAAAAAGTTCGTAGTGGATTTTTGAAATTAGCTGATAAAAATCAGCGTATAAAAAAAATTGATGGTTCGCAAAATATTGAACAAATATTATTAGAAATTATTAAACATCTTTAACTTAAAATTAAAATTAATTATTTATGACAAACAACAATAACTTTTCACAAAATAAAAAACCACTTATTGCTCTAATTGGAGCGGGGAATATTGGAGGTACTCTAGCGCATTTGATCGGTTTAAAAAAACTTGGTAATGTGGTAATGGTTGACGTTAATGAAGGTGTTGCAAAAGGCAAGGCTCTTGATATTGAGCAATCTTCAGTAGTTGAAAATTACGATGCAACTTTTATTGCTAGTGCCAATTATTCAGCGATTAGCGGAGCAGATGTTGTTATTGTAACTGCAGGAATAGCTCGTAAACCTGGAATGAGTCGTGATGATTTACTCAATACCAATACCGCAATAATTAAAGATGTTGCGCAAAATATTAAACAATATGCAAGCAATGCTTTTGTGATTGTAATTACCAATCCACTTGATGCGATGGTTCACGTTATGCAAAAAATTTCAGGCTTACCTGCTCACAAGGTTGTTGGAATGGCTGGAGTTCTTGATTCATCAAGAATGTCATTATTTTTAGCTCGCGAATTTGGTGTTTCGGTTGACAGCGTTCATGCTTGTGTATTGGGAGGTCATGGCGATACGATGGTTCCTTTAATTCGCTATTCAACTATTGCTGGTATTCCAATTCCAGATTTATTGGCGATGAATTGGTCTTCGAAAGAAAAGATTGATGCAATTGTGCAAAGAACGAGAGATGGTGGAGCTGAAATTGTAAAATTACTTGGCAATGGTTCAGCTTTTTATGCGCCAGCTACTTCAGCTATCGCTATGGCGGAAAGTTTTCTTTACGATAAAAAAGAAATTTTACCAATTGCTTGCAAACTCAATGGTGAGTATGGTGTAAAAGATCTTTATATTGGCGTTCCAGCGATTATCGGTAAAAATGGTGTAGAAAAAATTATTGAAATTAAACTTAATGATGATGAAAAAATCGCTTTTGATAAATCTATAGAAGCGGTAAAAAAACTTGTTGCTGAAATTAAAATCTAATTAAAATTTATAAAATTATTTTGAAGACCGAAATTGATATTAAAAAAACCAGATTAGCATTTATTTATTTTTGCATAATAATCGCTTTCAGCTTAGTAATTTTGCGAATGTTATTCGTTGTGGTTATGGGTGACAAAGTTAAGATTAGTGGCATCTACGACTCACGAAAAGCCGGTAGAAGAGGTAATATCTATGACCGTAACAAAGTTTTAATTGCTACTGATTTAAAAACAAAATCTCTTTATGTAAGTTCGGTATTAGTTAAGAATCCGCAAGCGATTTCATCTGGCTTGGCTCAAATATTTCAAGAATTATCTTATCAAGAAATTCTTAAAAAAATTTCTGACCAAAAAAATAGTAAACAATGGATTTTAATTCGACGCAACCTTACGCCAATGCAGGTTGAAGAGGTTAAAAAATTAAAAATTGCAGGCTTACTTTTTGAAGATGATTTGATTCGTGTTTATCCCCAAAAATCAATCGCTAGTCATTATGTTGGTTATGTTGATCTTGATCGCAAAGGTCTTTCGGGCGTTGAAATGCAATATGATAGATCCTTGGTTCAAAATCAGGATTTATATTTGGCAATGGATAATCGGGTGCAAGATA
>CAMDJZ010000034.1 GCA_945901265.1 Rickettsia typhi | reverse complement strand
TAATCCTCGATAAATTTTATTAAAATTTATCGAAATCTTTTAAACACCACCAAGCTAATTCGCGTGAAATTAATTTGCAATTTTTTTTGCAAAATAAACTTCAGCAGGAGTTTTGTATTTCAAAGATTGATGCGGTCTTTGATGATTATAAAACTCTACAAAATCCATTAATTGCATTCTTGCTTCATTTACAGAATTATAACTTTTAAGATAAACTTCTTCATATTTTACAGTTCGCCACAACCTTTCATTTACAATATTGTACTCGCAAAATTTTATTTTATTTGAGCGAGTTGCAATCGCTTCGCTCTTGTACTCGCAAAATTTTATTTTATTTGAGCGAGTTGCAATCGCTTCGCTCTTGTACTCGCAAAATTTTATTTTATTTGAGCGAGTTGCAATCGCTTCGCTCTTGTCAAAGCACCTGCCTTTACCATCATGACTAATTTTTATATTTTTTTCCTTTAATAAATCGCGCCATTTAAAGCTAGTAAACTGGCTACCTTGATCGGTATTAAATATTTCTGGATTTTGATATTTTTCTAAAGATATTTTTAACATTTCAACGCAAAAATCAGCTTCCAAGCTGGTTGATAAATATGCCGATAAAATAAATCTGCTGTATAAATCTATTATCGCCAAAAAATAAACAAAACCACTATGAATCCTTATATAAGTAATATCTGTAGCCCAAACTTGATTGGTTTTTTCTATCGCTAAATCTTTCAATAAATAAGGATATTGTGATTGATTTGCTTTGATCCATTTGTTTTTATTAGCTCTAGGAAATATTGCACTCAAATTCATTTCCCTCATTAAACGAAAAACTTTTTTATGATTAACTAGAAATCCCTCACGCCTTAGAACCGCTGTAATCTTGCGATAACCATAAAATGGATATTTAAGCCATAATTCGTTGATTTTATTAGCGATATTTTGATCAATATCATTTGGCTCAATTGCTTGATAATAATAACTGCTCCGATTCAAGTTTAAGAGAAAAAATTGTTCTCTTAAACTCAAATCGTTAAAGCTTTGGTCAATCATTTGCATTTTTTGTTCTTTATTTAAAAATTTAATTTTTTTTTAAAGAATTTATTTTCTACAGATAATTCGCCGATATATTCATTTAACTCTTTTATTTTAGCCTCTAGATCATCTTGGTTCTTGATTTTAGAAGAATTTATATTATTTTCAAAAATATAAGAACCACTTTCTTTTAATTGTTTTTTCCAAGCATTTACTTGGCTTTCACAAACACAAAATTCTTTACAAATCATAGCGGTTGTTTTTTGTTCTTTTATAGCTTCAATCGCTACCTTGAACTTAAATTCTTTACTGTGTTTTTTGCGTATTTTTGACATAAATTTAACCAAATTATTTTTATTAATAATAAAAAAATTTATGGATAAAATCCATAAATTTTCTCCTATAATAAAGCAAAAATTTGGTCTAGTTTTTGGGGGGCATTATAAGATTTATTAAGATATGCTTAAATTTATTTAATCTTAAACTTTAATAAAAGAACTTATTTTACTTTAAGTTTATTAGATTTTAAAATAATAAAGTAATCACAAATAAAAGTAATAAGAAATTTTTAATAACAAATTAAATTGTAAAAATTTTTTTCAGGCTAATTTGGTGAAAAAAAATAGTAAAACTAAATAAGGCATAATGATAAAATTTTTAAGAAATCCAAAAGTACGATTAGGATTATTTTTGTTATTTTCAATTATAATGGCAATTGGATTTTTTGGAAACCTTCCTGGTTCAGAAGTCTCCACAGAAGACTTAGTCAATCAAAAGGCCACTTCCGATGCAGCTATCGCTAAACTAAACGCTGCCAATGCAGCCGCCACTGCCGATCCATCCAACGCTGCTGCCCTTTTAGCTGCCAATGATGCACAAAAAGTTGCTGAAGCAGGCGCAGGCAATCTCATTAAATCGGCAATTAATTTAGCTGCTACCGATAAATCCACATTTTTTATAGCGACTTTATCGCCAATGGCCGCTGGTTTTGCATTGACACCATTTATTTTTTGCATCCTAGGTATTTGCCATTCCTTGAATGGAATCTATAAACAAAGTATAAAACGTGGTTTGGAAAAAGCGATTAATAGATATAAAGTTATAGATGATGAAAAAGTAAAGCTTAATAATGAATATGAAACAGAATATAATAAACTAGTAGGTTTAACCAAATTAGGTACTTCACATATTTTATCATATCAAGGTAATGAGAATGATCTTGCAGAAATTAAAAAATTTATAAATGAGGATGAAAAAGTAATTGGAGGCATGTCAACTATTGTTAAATCCTCAGGCAACGTATCCAGATATACTTATTAAGAGCTTTTGGAATTATATGTTGGTGCAAAAGAAAAAGCTGTTGAACTTAAGAAATTAAAAGCAGAAATTAATGCTTATAAGAAATTGGAAGAAATGGATCTTAGAAATAGAATGTCAGCAGGTATGCTATGGGGTGGAATAGAGGATGAAGTTAAGGGCAAAATACAGGATCAAGGAATTAGAATAAAAGTTGTCACCAAACTTTCTAGCTCTAATAAATCAAAAAGCATCTAAAAAAAAGATTAATTATAATCAAGAAGTAAGTAACAATAAACATAGAACTTAATTGAATTATTTGATAAAGAGGATTTATAAATTATGCTTACACAGTGAAAGAAAAATGCAAAAATTTAAAATGGTATTATTTATTAAAATTAATTCTCGGATCAATAAGTTGGTAAATAAAATCAGTTAAAATATTGCAAATCAAAGCAATTAAGCTGAAAATAAAAAGAGTTGCAAAGATCAATGAATAATCACGATTGACCATTGCTTCATAGGTTAGAAGCCCAAGACCATCAAGTGAAAAAATAATTTCAATTAGCATTGAACTGGTAAAAAAAATTGCAATTAAAACGCTCGGTAAATTAGCTAAAACAATAAGCAAAGCATTGCGAAAAACATGGCGATAAAGAACTTGATTTTGCGATAAGCCCTTGGCATAAGCAGTTATCACATAATTCTTTCTTATTTCTTCAATAAATGAATTCTTGCAAAAAAAAGTTAATGACGCAAAACCACCAACAACAATTGCAATTATAGGTAAAAAAATATGCCAAAAATAATCAATAATTTTTGAAAAAAAACTTAATTCACTAAAATTATCAGAACTTAAACCTCTAAGCGGGAAAACATTTAAAAAATTTCCTCCACAAAATAAAATCATCAAGAAAATCGCTAATAAAAAAGCCGGTATGGCATGTAAAAAAATTATTATTGAACTGCTCCATAAATCAAATTTAGTTCCATCCATAATAGCTTTTTTTATGCCTAATGGAATTGAAATTAAATAAATAAGCAATGTTGTCCAAAGGCCAAGAGATAGAGAAACAGGAAGTTTCTGGAGAATTAGGTCAATAATTTTTTCATCTTGAAAAAAACTATTACCAAAATCAAAAGTTAAAAATTTTTTCATCATTAAAAAAAATCTTTGTGATATTGGTAAATCAAAACCATAAAGCTTTTCAATTTTAATTAAAATATCCTTATCAATACCTTGCGAACCTTGATATTTAAGGTTAGAAATATTGCTAAAAATATTTTTTTCGATGTTATTATTGCTGATTTCACCACTAACATTGGTATGATTTATTTGCGAAATAAATCGCTCTACTGGTCCACCTGGGGCGGTTTGAATGATTAAAAAATTTAAAAACATTATTAGAAATAATGTTGGAAAAATTAATAAAATTCTTTTGCAAAAATATAAATACATTTTTTTAAATTAATTTAATTAATAATAGTCGAAAAATAATAGCTCTTAATAATTTTAGTAAATTAGGCTATTTCTGCTTTTTTATTGCTTTGTTAAAGACCAATCGGGATCAATTGCCCCTTCATTTTTGGGTGTGGGAATTTCATATTCATGGCCGGTAATTATGTCAACAGTATAAAGGCGTGGAATTGAATCGCGACCATAAGGTCCCTTCTTTTTTGAGTAAATCAAATAACGACCATTAGGTGACCAGCGCGCTCCTTCTGCTAAATAAGCAGTGGTAAGAATTTTTTCACCACGACCACTTGGCGTCATTGTGCCAATCATAAATTGACCAGATTTTATTTTTGTAAAAGCGATTAATTTACCGTCAGGAGACCAAGATGGTTTTGAATATGAGCCAGAACCTTGACTAATGCGAGAAGTTGATGAGCCATTGGAATTCATAACATAAAGTTGTTGACCAGATTGTCGATCAGAAGAAAAGACAATGAGTTTACCATCAGGAGAATATGATGCAGTTGTGTCAATGCCAGGATTTTTTGTCAATCTTCTTGCAAAATTTTCAGCGATATTCATTTCGTAAATATCGCAATTGCCATCAATTATTGCTGATAAAATTACCAGATTTTCATCGAGCGGATGAGAAGAGCTTGCAAAAGTTGTGGCATAAAATCCACCAAGTTTTTCACTATTTTTACTGCGCAAATCAAGTGAAAAAATTTGCGGTTTATTTTCATGATAGCGAAGATAATAAATTAAATTTTCATTTTTGGTAAAATTAGGGGTTAAAACTAAAGCATCATCATTGGTTAAGTTGCGATAATTTTCGCCATCAAAATCAATCATATTAATTTTTTTTATACGTTGATTTATTGGTCCAGTTTCGCCGACATAAATAATTTTTGAAGAGAAATGTCCTATTGCTTCACGTGAAACTGCTTTGAAGACTTCGTTAGAAATGCTGTTTGCTAATTGTCGATAATTATAGCTAGAAGCAAGGTAATGCTTGCCAAAATCTTGTTTTTTGTCATTAATATCCCACATTCGAATTCTTAATTCCAAATCACCTTGGTTATTATAATTAAATTTTCCAATAAGCAACCCAGCGATATTTTGATTTTGAAATTTTAAAAAATTGGGAATGGATTCAATATCCATAAGAGGCTCTTGAATATTGGCATCATTAGGTTCATGATCTATAAATTGGACAAGATTTGTACTGTTAAGATTTTTAATTATGCGTTTTTTTATTTCTAAAATGTCGTTATTGAGATTTTCATCTTGATCATGAAAGCCGTAAATTAAAATTTTGCTTTTTTCAATTCCGTTATCTGTAATGGTAAAATTAATAGCTCCCATAGCTTGTTTTACTTGAATAAAACACAATATTGTTGATATTATAATTGAATTAGTAAAAGCTTTAAATAATTTCATTTTATTATTTAGTTTATGATGACTATTGTCAGTTTAAGTTAAGTACTAACAATTGTTATAAAGTTTCAATAATAATATTATTATTGGTGAAAACACAGAGTTGCGAAGCAATTACCATTGATCTTTCAACGATTTCTTTGGCAGAAAAATTATTGACCGAAGCAAGAGCTCGTGCTGCTGATAGGGCGTAATTGCCACCTGAGCCAATGCCAATAATTCCGTCCTCAGGCTCTAAAACATCGCCATTACCCGTGAGAACCAGTGAAATATTTTTATCTACAACGATCATCATCGCTTCAAGCCTGCGGAGGTATTTATCGGTTCGCCAATCCTTAGCAAGTTCCACGCAAGCTCGCATTAATTGATTGGGATATTGCTCTAATTTTGATTCTAGTCTTTCAAAGAGAGTAAAGGCATCAGCAGTTGCCCCAGCAAATCCTCCGATTATTGAGCCATCGCCTAATTTTCTAATTTTTTTAGCATTAGATTTTAAAATAGTATTGCCAAGCGAAACCTGTCCATCTCCACCTATTGCAACTTGATTATTCATTCTTACCGATAGAATTGTGGTTGCATACATTTGATTAGGATTGTTATGTTCAAACATAAATTGATTTTATTAAAATTAAGTTTATAAATTCTTATCAAAAATGATTAAATTTTTTTTGCAGGAATTTGTAATTAATGAAAAATTACTTTGTTATTTAAACTTTTGCAATTTAATTTTGGATAAAAATTAAATATTTTTTTATTGGATTTTCCAATTGTTTTGTGGCAATAATTTTACTTAAAAATTTAGTTTTTTCAATGAATAAATCTTTTAAAAATTTTATTATCATATTTCTTTTTGGAATTAGTTCTGGATTGCCCATTTCATTGATTCTATCAACTATTAAACCATTGCTTGTTGATAAGGGTTTTGATTTGAAAACGATCGGATTATTTTCACTGGTTAGTATTCCTTATTCCTTAAAGTTCATCATCTCTCCTTTTATTGACTCAAAAGCTTTGCCAATTTTAACCAGAATTTTTGGACAAAGAAAATCATGGATAATTTTTAGTCAAGCTCTATTGGCAATATTTATAAGCTCTTTTGGTATAATCCAAATCTCTAACTCATTATTTTTTATTGCTTGCTTCGCCATTCTTATCGCGATTGCTTCGGCCACACAAGATATTGTAATTGATGCTTATCGTATTGAAATAACTAGCGCTGAAAATCAAGGGTTAGCGGCAAGCTTCTATGTTTATGGTTATCGCCTTGGCATGTTAATTTCTGGAGCTTTAGCTTTAGCATTGGCTGAAAAAATTTCATGGCAAGCCGTTTATATTTTAATGGCAGTTTTTATGTGTTGTTGTTTTATAACAACTTTGGTAGCAAATGAATCTCGCAAAAATTGGCAACCAAAAAAATATAAATTTGCTCAATGGTATAGAAATTTTATAATTGAACCTTTTGTTGATTTCTCTAGGCATAACAACTGGTTATTAATTTTAATTTTTATAATTTTATTTAAGCTTACCGATATTTTTGCTGGAAATCTAACCCTGCCTTTTTTGATGGAAATTGGTTTTACTAAAATTGAAATTGCAACAATCACTAAAACTTTTGGACTTTTTGCAACTTTATTTGGCGTTTTAATAGGTGGCATATTAGTTAAAAAAATAGGATTAATAAAGTCATTATGGATAGCAATTTTTATGCAAGCAGTTTCAAACTTAGCCTTTTCTTATCTGGCCTTAAAAGGCAAGGATAACGGGTTACTTTATTTGGTAATTTTTATTGAAAATTCGAGTGGTGGAATTGGCGATTCAGTCTTCGTTGCTTATTTGAGTAGTTTATGTAACATCGCATTTAGCGCAACGCAATATTCGCTTTTATCTTCTTTGGCGAGCTTTTCGCGAAGTTTTTTAGCGGCAAGTGCTGGAATTTTTGCGCAAAGTTTGGGTTGGTTTGGGTTTTTTATTTTTTCAACAATACTTGCTTTGCCATGTTTTATTTTGCTATTTATTATTACCTTTAATAAAAATTTAAAGAAAACTTAATGCGTTTATCAACCGTCAAATCCAGTAAAGAAAAAATCACTAAGGGTGAAGTTTCAATAGGACATTTTATTCCCTATAAATGTCATTGGAATTCAAATACAATACTTACTTTTAATGAAGAATTATTAAGAGTTATCAAGATTAAGGGATTTGCTTTTGAAACTGCTGACGATATTGATATTGATCTTAAAAAAAATTCACGCAATAACTTGCTAAAAGGTATGGCGTCTGGAAATTTTTCACTTTATTTTCATACGGTTAGAAGAAAAGAAAAAAGTTTCCCTGATGGCGAAATGCCTGATATTTTTTGCGAACGTGTTAATCAAGAATGGGCTAATAAACACTCTGATGATAAGTGTTTTATCAATGAGCATTATTTAACGATAATTCGAGGACCCGATAAATCAGGGGTAGCGGTTATTGAAAATATTGCTAAAAAATTTCAACATCGTACGGATAAATCTTCTTGGGAAAATTACATGCGCGAAGCCTATGACGAGCTTGATGAAATCACTGAAAGAATCCTCAATGGTTTTTCAAATTATGGCGCAGAATTACTTGATATTGTTGATAATGAAGAATGTATTATTTCCGAAGTTTTGGAATTTTTATCGCGCTTAACTAATTGCGGATATTCACAATCATTTACAGTTCCTTTGGGCAATATTAACAAGCATTTACCGCTTTGTAGACTTTACTTTGGAAATAAATCAATTGAGGTTTATACGCCAGTTGGAATTAAATATGCAGGAATAATTTCTATCAAAGAATATCGCCCATCTACCCATGCAGGTACTTTTGATGGCTTTATGCAAATGCCTTTTGAGTTAATCATTAGTCAATCATTTTCTTATATTAATCGAATGATTGCGATAAGCTCAATGCAACTTCAACAGCGTCGCCTTATTCAATCCGAAGACGTTGCAGTTTCGCAAATTCAAGAAATTGACCAAGCTCTTGATTCAGCAATGAGTGGAGAATTCGCTTTTGGTATGCATCATATGACTGTTCTTTGTGTTGAAGATTCTCCAAAAGCTTTGGAGAGTTCTTTATCGCTTGCGGTTGTTGAGTTATCGAATGTTGGCATAACGGGAGTTCGCGAAAAAATGAATATGGAGCCAGCTTATTGGGCTCAGTTGCCAGGTAATAAAGAATTTATGGCGAGAAGATCAGTTATCAATACTTTCAATATTGCTAGCTTTGCTTCATTTCATAATTATCCTTCAGGTAAAAGAAAAAATAATCATTGGGGTGATGCAGTTACGGTTCTCAATACAGTTTCTGGAACGCCATATTTTTTCAGTTTTCATGTTCGTGATGTTGGACATACGATGGTTATTGGTCCAACTGGTGCTGGTAAAACAGTGTTGCTGACTTTTCTTTGCGCTCAAGCGCAAAAATTTAAAGGACGATTATTCTTTTTTGATAAGGATCGTGGTGCAGAAATTTTTATAAGAGCAATTCATGGAAGGTACATGACCCCATCAGCTTCAAGGGTTTCAGGGTTTAATCCATTTCAATTAGAAGATACCAGCGAGAACCGCTCTTTCCTGATTGATTTTATGAAAGCTTTGGTAAAGTCTGATGATAAAATGCTGCCAGCTCATGAAATTGATAGAATTAATGAGGCGGTAAATAGCAATTTTAAACTACCAAAAAATCAAAGACGCTTAAGAAATCTTGCACCATTTATGGGTTTGTCTGGTCCAGGAACCTTAGCTGGAAGGCTTGAAATGTGGCATGGCAGAGGATCTCATAATAAATTATTTGATAATGAAGAAGATCTAATTGATTTTACGCAAGCTAAAACTTTTGGAATTGAAATGGGTCCGATTCTGCAAGATAAAAATGCAATCGCTCCGGTGTTGCTTTATTTATTTCATCGTATCCAAAGTTCTCTAACTGGAGAGCCAACAATGATAGTGCTTGATGAAGCATGGGCGTTAATTGATAATCCAGTTTTTGCACCTAAAATTAAAGATTGGTTAAAAGTTTTAAGAAAGCTTAATACCATGGTGGTATTTGCTACTCAATCAGTAGAAGATGCATCTAAGAGCAGTATCTCTGATACTTTGGTTCAGCAAACCGCAACGCAAATATTTCTACCAAACTTAAAAGCCACAAGTACTTATCGCGATGTTTTTATGCTTTCGGAGCGTGAATTTTTATTAGTTAAAACTACCGATCCTTCAACGCGATTCTTTTTGATTAAGCAAGATAATGATGGAGTTATTGCGCGCGTAGATCTATCGGGAATGGATGAGGTAGTTAGAGTTTTATCGGCAAGGGCTGAAACCATTCGCCTGCTTGATAAAATAATTGAAGAGGTAGGGGATGAACCAAATGATTGGTTACCAATTTATTATGCTAGAACTGGGAAAAAATGATTAGATATAATAAATTTAATAAAATTAAACAAAATATTTTTTTTCTTACTAAAGTTGTTGTAACCTGTTCGTTTTTAATGATGATTAATGAAAAAACTTCATATGCAACTGAAGTTAAATTTGATGGAGTTGGACGGGTTAGACAATGCATAGCTGGTTCTAATGGTGACATTTTGGTAGAAGAAATAGATGGCGTTGGTGTAGACGGTGGCAAGGATGCAGAACTTGCTTTCAACAATGAAGTTTGTAAAGCTATTGCAATTACTACTTATGCAGATGTAAAAATATCAATAGCTTTGATGAATCAAGGATGTGGGACTGGAAATCCAGTTCCACGAATTTTTCCTTCTATTGCTCAAGATGTTCGCGATATTGCCAAAGCTTTAAAAGCTGCTAGAAATGTCGGATGTGTTACTGTAGTAGGAAATGCTATGCGTTCACTAGCCATTGTTTTAGTTTCGTTTATCACCGTAAATGAAATTGCTAAAGCTAAATTCAAGTCAGTTAAAATTTGTGGCTCGGGTTGGAAAAAACCTAATCCTGAAGAATTTCAAATTAATTTACCTGGAATTGAACAAGACATGGAGATTTATATAAAAAAGCAATTATCAGATGGTAATTCAAATTTTAGCTTAATGACTGATGAAAAATATCGACAATTTGTTTATGGTGGTAAAGAAGTTGAAGATTATACTGATCAAGGGGAAATATGTTATGATGCAACTCAAGATGCTACAGCTAATGGAAGTTATCCAAAACAAAAATATTATTTGCGTGGAAGTCAACTGGGCAACTTTAATTGTCAAAAATATTTAGCATTATCCGGTCAAGACAAAAACGGATTATCATTGTCAGAGGCTAGATTGATTGAGATAAAAAAATCTTATGATTGTTGCGTAAAAAGAAGTAAAAATTTCATATGTTTAGAAGATGGTGGAAAGTCGGTTTTTTGTAAAGCTGGAAGCACATGCAATATTAATGGAATTTATTATAAAGCTTGGTTTGATAATAATCAAAGAATTATTTGTGCTCAATCCTATAGCCTATGTCCATATAATTTTAATATTGAGGGAGGTTCAGATTATTGCGATAATTATTGTGATGGAGTCTATGAAGAAAATTCATGTCGTACCCCAAAAACCAAAGATGATAGACGATATTTAAATGCTCAAGAATGGGATACGCAAATCAGGGAAGGTAAATGCGGAAAGGCAAATGGAGTGTTCACTGCTAACGGAACTCCGATTAGTGAAGTAAGAAATGCAAATTGTACCTTGAATGACAAAGCAGGTAAATGTAGAAATTATTGCCAATATATGCGACATTGTACAATTGCATCAGACACAAAATTCAGGCCGATTAACAACATTACTTCACCTTACTTTTCGCAAGCTTGTTTAAATTTCGTTGGCGATTCAAAAAATGTAGCAACATATGATGGCGGTATAATAGGAAGTTATACAAATTTTAGCGCGCCAATAGCTCAGTGCTTTAAAGAGACGATGGAAAACTTATTTTTCAATCGAGTTGGTCATAGTCGATGCAGCGATGCAAGTCTATTGCCAAATAAAATTGGCGAATGTGGTGTTGGGGGGGGAGATTCCAGCTATTTACTTGGAAATGGGTATATCTATAAGTCTGGCACAAAAGTTCAAGCCAATTCGATATTTGGAAATATTCAAGAAAAAATGAAAATCGCAATTAAAATGTTTTTATCTTTAGCGGTGATGTTTTTTGGTGCCAATATACTAATGCAAAAAGTAAATTTAGGCGATAAAAAAACTCTGATGTTGTTTTTATTAAAATTCGCATTAGTTGGTTATTTTGCTTTGGGTGATGCTTGGCAGGGTTATTTTTTTAATGCGGTTTATGATTTGGGTGGAGATTTAGGAAATATTTTGTATAATGTTAAAACCCCTTTTAGTAGCAATGCCTCAGATAAACTTGATGGGTGTCAGTTTGGAATAGTCAGAAGCAAAAGTGGAGGGGTTATCGATAATACTAATTCAGGAGGAATTAACAAACAAACTTATCCTACAGGAAAAAAATACCTTGCGATGTGGGATACAATGGACTGTAAAATTGCCAAATATCTTGGTATTGCTTTAAAGCCATCCGCAGCAAATATTGCTTTATTAATACTGGCCTCATTTTTTACGGGTCCGATAGGAATTTATTTTGCTTGTTCAATATTAATTTTTGGATTATTGGTTCTGTTTCTAACAATTCGGGCATTGCATATTTTTATATGCTCTTGTTTCTCATTGATTATTTTTGTGTTCATTGCACCGTTAATTATTCCAACTATTCTTTTTGAAAAAACCAAAAATATTTTTGATAGTTGGTTTAAAGAATTAATAGGTTTTGGATTGCAAGTGGCAATTTTATTTGCGTATATTGGGATTGTTGTTTCAGTTATGGATACGGTATTAATAGGCAAAGCGACATTCATTGGCGATAATCCTCGCTCGTTAAATTGCAATGAATATTGCATTAAAGCAGACGGCACAGTTGGTGATAAAAGTAATTGTTCAGCAGCCAACGATGTCTTGATTAATCCATTGGATGATAGTGTTTTGTGCTTAATAAATATTGATTCAAAAAGTTTTAATTCATATCCGGGGCTTGAAGTTATTGGAGTTTC
The DNA here is from genome assembly GCA_945901265.1 of Rickettsia typhi. Taxonomy (GTDB): domain Bacteria; phylum Pseudomonadota; class Alphaproteobacteria; order Rickettsiales; family UBA1997; genus CAILUF01. The sequence continues at coordinate 2,430 of CAMDJZ010000034.1, read as the reverse complement.
AGTGATTGCATTAAAAAATTTATTTAGTGATCCAACTAAAACTACCCATAGATTATTAACGATCTTTAAAGGTGTTGTAGTAACATTTTTATTGTATAAATTTATGGATGAAATATCTGGAATCGGCGAGCAATTAAGTGGTGGAACGCAATTACCTAGTTCAAAAGCTAATCCATTTAAAGCGTTTATGCGTATCGCTGCTTTAACCCAAGGCTTTGTTAAAAGGGCAAGGCGCGGATCGATAAAATTAGGACAAGAATTATATAAAAGAGCTCAGAATAAGAAAGACGAGGAATGATGTTGGTAAATAGTGATCAATAGCGAATATTAATTTTTAAATTAAAAATAAATATCACTAAAGATTACTAACAAAAATCAAGTTCTAAAATTTTTGACAAATTTAACTTGGTTGACAATTTTCTTTAAATGATTTTTAATTTTCAAAATTAGTTTAAATTAAAAGCTCAATTTATCAATTTTAGAGTAAACCCCAGAAATACTGCGCAATTTTAAAATTGAAAATTTTATATTAAGCTATCATAGCTCAGGGGTAGAGCACTTCATTGGTAATGAAGAGGTCGGTGGTTCGATTCCACTTGATAGCACCAGTTTTAAAATATCATTTAATTTATTTTACCAAGTTTTCCCAGAATAGGTAAAAGGTTTTCTATATCTTTCTAAGATATATTTTTTGCTGTAAAAACTTTCATAAACAAAAACGCGATCAGTTCTAGGATTATAGCAATCGCCAAATAAATAACGATTTTGATATTCATTGAAATAGGTTAAACGAGTACCCAAGGAATTGTATAGTCTGGTTGCTTCTTGAGTATCAGAATCCTCAACAAAACACATAGATACGCAAGAATTTAATGATAACAATAAAAATAATAAATTAATTTTTTTCATAAAGTAATTAAGCTTTAGCTTCAAATATTGTTACAACTCCAAAATTTAAATTTTGATAAGAAACGCTTGAAAATCCAGCATCCTCTATCATTTTCTTAAATTGATTTTGTTCGGGAAATTTTCTAATACTTTCCACTAAATATTGATAGGAATTGCGATCTTTTAATATTATTTCACCAATCCTAGGAATAATCTTGAAGGAATATTGATCGTAAATTTTTTGTAAAAAATAATCTTCAACTTTGGAAAATTCAAGGCAAATAAATTTACCACCATCCTTTAAAACTCGTTTAGCTTCGCTAAGACCTTTTTGAATATCGGTAAAATTTCTAATGCCAAACGCAATTGTATAAAAATCAAACTGCTTATCAACAAAAGGTAAATTTTCACCATCCCCGCAAGTAAATTTTAATTGTGAAAATAAGTTAGCATCAACGGCTCTTTGTTTTCCTACCTCAAGCATTTCTTGATTTATATCAACAATATCAATGCTGCAATTAAGATTCAATGAATTGGGTTTTTTAAGTATTCTCATGGCAATATCACCAGTTCCTCCGGCTACGTCAATAATTTTACAATTTCGTGATAGATTAATTTTTTCAACCATTTTATTCTTCCACTTGCGATGAATGCCGAAACTCATAAGATCATTCATAAGATCATATTTGTTGGCTACATTGGAAAAAATTTCTTTAACAAGATGAGTTTTTTGATCAACATCAACTTGCTTAAATCCGAAATGTGTTTTTTTTGAATCCATGAAAACTACCGATTTTGATTTTAATTTACCAAACGAATTAATCGCTCAAAGGCCATTTGCAAATAAAACGCAAACGCCAATGTTACTTTTTTACAATGAAAAAATCTACGATAAAAAATTAAACGACATTGTGTATTATTTGCAAGAGGGAGATGTTTTAGTTTTTAATAATGCAAAAGTCATCAAGGCAAAATTTAGTGCACAAATTCAGCGTAATTTAGCAAAATTAGAAGTTAATTTAGACCAAGAATATCAAGGGTTAGAGGATGATAAAGAATTTGTGATTTGGCAAGCTTTATGTAAGCCTGCAAAAAAAGTTTTGATCGGTGATATTTTAAAAATATCTGAAGATTTTTTTGCGGAAGTGATTAATAAAAATAATGATGGATTTATTAAAATAAAATTTAATTACTCTAATCAAAAACTTGTTGAAATGCTTGATAAATATGGACAGATTCCACTTCCACCCTATATAAAAAGATTAGAAAAAAACTCGGATGATGAAAAAAATTACCAAACAATATATGCCAAAGAAGGTAATGCAGTAGCGTGTCCAACAGCTGGATTACATTTCAATCAAGAAATTTTTGATAAAATTAATACAAAAAAAATTATTAAAGTTTTTGTAACATTGAATGTCGGGGCAGGAACATTTCTCCCGGTAAGAAGTGAATTTATTAAAGATCATGATATGCATCAAGAAAGTTTTGTTATTGATGAAAAAACTTGTGAAATTATTAATAATGCTAAAAAAAATAAAA
>CAMDJZ010000033.1 GCA_945901265.1 Rickettsia typhi | reverse complement strand
AGCGGGACATCTAATTTTTGAAAAATTGTTACCCCCCCAACTCAGAAAAGATTTGCATAAACAAAATCAAGTACCAAAATTTATAGATAGTTTTTTAAAGATATATTATAACAAAATAAACTCTCCTAAAAAGCCTGATGAAATTAAAGCAACTACTCCAAATCCCATTCCTAGATCTCCCGTATCACCAAGACAAGAACTTCCTTCGGTGAGCCCCTAAGCCCAGCTACTTAAGCAAAAACCAGCTACTTAAGCAAAAAAAAAGAATCTAGATTTTTACGTATCGTTAGCTAAAAGATCTTGGACTTTCATTTCTCTTACTACTCATTTCTCTTACTTGTTACTTCCTGTATTTCTCTTACTACTCATTTCTCTTGCTACTTCCTGTCTTTATTATCATGAATAAGCTTTGCATAAGATTTTAGATTTATAATAGACTTATAAATAAAATAAAATAATACCTTGATTTTAAAAAAATACTTATTCTATTAGAAAATAATGCAGATATTAATCTACAAGAGTATTGGGGCAGGACAGCTCTGCACCTTGCCGCTGAACAGGGGAATTTGGAATTAGCAAAACTTCTATTAGAAAAAAATTAGAAAAAAAAGCAGATATTAATCTAGAAGATTCTTCCGGCAGGACAGCTCTTCACCTTGCCGCTGAAAATGGGAATTTGGAAGTAGCAGAACTTTTATTAGAAAATAAAGCAGATATTAATCTACAAGATTCATTTGACAAAACTGCTCTTGACGTTGCTAATAGGAAGGGTAATGTTAAAATAATGCATCTATTAGAAAATAGAGCTAATGCTGATTCTGCTGAAACCATAGTTACACACACAAATAAAACATCAATACCAATTTATTGTTCAGAGTCACCAGCCCTAAGATTTGTAGAAACAGTTCGTCAAAAACAAAAGGGGTCTTCGGGCGCAACTCGAACAACAAAAGGAAGAGTAATTTAAATCAAAAAAGTAATTGTCTTAATCAGTTCATCTTGGCTTTTATAAGTGTTAAAATCTTTAAGTTCGAATTTAAGTTTTTGATAAAAAGTTTTTTGCCTTTTTAGCATTCAGTGGCACTCATTGTGGTTATTCACTAGAAACATTAGGGCTGTTTTGCCGGAGATAAATCTCCGTCGATCAAGCTAATTTTGCCAAGGGCTTTATTTCTTAATCTTTGAAGTCTTAATTTATTTAATAATAATATAATTTAAAATAAGGTTTAAATGTGATTTTTGATCTATTTAAGAAAGGGGAGGTTGTATTAAATTAAAGGGAACCTTGCTAGATTTACTTATTTAACCATAAAATAACTAGAAAACACATAGTTTATTTTTCATCGCCAGATTTACTTTTTATCTTAATCAACATCAAAATTCTTAAAAAATTCAGCGACTAAATAAAGTGAACCAGTAAGAAGTGTTATTTGAGAAGAAAGTTGATCTATTCTTTCAAAAGCTTGAGAGAAATTGTTAACGATACTAAAATTAATTTTTAATTTATTTGCAACTTCACTAAACTCTTCAATAGTTATCGCTCTAGGTTGATTAAGAATTGGCATAAAAATTATTTCAGCAATTTGATAATTATTATTTTCATTAATTTCGCGAAGAAAATCTTCGTAATTTTTGTCATTAAGCATTGAAAAAATTAGCGATATTTTTTGTTTTGAAAAATTATTTAAAAATTCTTTTAGCGTTTTGACGCCTTGAATATTATGACTTCCATCGATGTAGAATTGGCAATTTTTTGGCAATAATTTTAGAAAATTTTCATCATTAATTTTTTGTAAACGACCTCGCCAAGTAGCGCTTAATAAACCATCCAAAATTTGTTGATGACTAATTAAAAATTTATTTTGCAGCATTATGCAACTCATGGCCAAGATAGCATTTTGTAGTTGATGCGTTCCATTTAAACCTAATTTTATTTCACTTAAATTGTCAATTTTATCGGCAATAAAATCTGGCGCCAAAACTAAATTAGAATTTAACTGAAATGTTTTATTCCTTATAACTTCCATTACTTCTTGTTGTTGCTTAGTTGTTATAGTTAAACAATCTTTTTTTATTATTCCTGCCTTAGCATTAGCTATTTGGCTTAATGTTTCTCCAAGATATTGTTGATGATCAAAGTCAATGGTTGTTATAATCGTGCAAAGCGGTTTATCAACGACATTAGTAGCATCAAATTCACCACCAAGTCCAGTTTCAAGAAGCAAAATATCTGCATTAACACGACTAAATGCAACGAAACTTGCAACGGTTGTTCCTTCAAAAAAAGTAACAGGAATTTCTGGAAATATTTTACTAGCAATTTCAACTTCTTGCAAAATTTCAATAAGCATATCATCGCTAATAATCTTATCAGCCAATTCAATTCTTTCATTGAAATTTACCAAATGAGGAGAAGTATAGCGGTGAACTTTATAACCAGCTTCATTAAAAATACTTTTTAAAAAAGCTAGGGTTGAGCCTTTGCCATTTGTGCCAGCAACGTGAATGGTTGGCGGTAAGTTGAGTTGCGGATTATTTAGGCGTGAAAGCAAATTTTTCACGCGTTCAATATTTAAATCAATGTGATGAAAATTATTAGGATTTGGCCAAGAGGGTAAAAGCATGAATTATTTATTTTTTTCAACTTTTAAAAAAACCTGATAAGTGCGATGAAAATGATAATTAAATTCTGCCCCTAAAATAAATATCAAACTTATTAAATAAAAAAACATTAATGAAATAATGATTCCAGCAATTGAGCCATAGACAAAATTTAATTGATGAAATTGCTCAAGATAGATTGAAAATAAATGCTCTAAGACAATCCATAAAAATACTGCCAAAATTGATCCTGGAACGGTTTGGGTAATTTTTTGCTTAGCATTGGGAAGTGCATAATAAAGCATTGATGTAGTGGTTGCAAGGAGTATTAAAAAAGCAATATAGCGCAAATAAAAAAAATCATAATCAATATTTAAAGCAAAATTAAATTTTAACTCAAGATCTTTTAGAACTCGTGGAACGATTACGAAGGTAATAATTGCACTTATAATTGTAAAAATAATTACAAAAAATTCCATAATACTAAAAAGTCTTCGCCATAAATAAGGAGGAGGAAAAGCAACGCGATAAGCGCGATTTAAAATTGTTCTGCAACCTTCAACTGAAGATGATGCTGTCCATATAACGCCAATAATTGCAATAGTTAAAAAACTATTCTCGGGACCTGAAATTATTTCATTAATTCTTGGCGATAAAGCTTGCGCCATTTCTTTGGGGATTGATTCAAGAATATTATTAACAAAATCAATGCCAATTTCAGAAGCTCCCAGCAAACCGATAATTGAAATTAAAAAAATCAATGAAGGAAATAATGATAATATGCTTAAAAAAGCTAAGTAGCCAGCGTGCTCAATGCCATTATGACGAATGGTATCGATAATTGCAATTCTCAATATTTTCAAGGGAATTAAGCAATATTTATGGAAGTAATAGTTTAATTTATTTCGTTTAATCAATTTTTTTTTCTGAAGTTTAGTTGTCATTTTTAAAATTCATTTATAAACTTTTTTCAAAACTTTTTTCAAAGCTTTTTTCAAAGCTTTTTTCAAAGCTTTTTTCAAAGGCAAATTGATTTAAATTAAATTTATGCAAAGCAAAAGTTTTTTGTAAAATAGTATTTTTAGTTGCTAATTTAGCTGATATAATATGGCAATTATTTTGTTTTGCAATTGACTCAAGCTTAGATATAGCAATTTGTGAAAAATTTTGTGACTCATTATTACTTTTTATTATAAAATTATAAACATCAAGATATTTTGTTGATGATAAGTTATTTATAATATTATAACAAATAATTGCGCAAACCTCTTGATTTTTATTATTTATAACTAAAAAAACTTTATAAAAATTGCTATTTAATTTATTTTTTACACTTTCTTTGTCGCAATAGAAATGATCTTTCATGAGTTCATGAGCAGAAGAAACGGTCTCGTCGCTTAGATAATATTGGGAAGAAATTTCAGCAATTTGTAGCATATTTATTTTTTTAAAATTGAGAAATTTTGTAAAAATTATTTTTGCAAAAATAAGCAAAATAAAATCGATGTTAATTTTTATTTAAACATGATAAAAAGCAATGTAAAATTTCTTTATTATTGCCCACTTGCTAGTTAATTTTTTTCGATAAAAATAGCAATATAATTGAAAAACAAATAAGTTTATTTTTAATAAAAAACATAAAATATATGAGCGAAAAAAAAATTAAAAAAATAGTTCTAGCCTACTCCGGTGGACTTGATACATCAGTTATTTTAAAATGGTTGCAAGAACATTATCAGTGTGAAGTTGTTACTTTTACTGCTGATTTAGGGCAAGGTGAAGAACTTGAGCCAGCTAGAAAAAAAGCTCAAATGCTTGGCGTAAAAGAAATTTTTATAGAAGATTTGCGCGAGGAGTTTGTTGGCAATTATGTTTTTCCAATGTTTCGCGCCAATGCACTTTACGAAGGAGTATATTTACTTGGAACATCAATTGCACGACCATTAATCGCTAAAAGACAAATTGAAATTGCTAATCAAGTTGGCGCAGATGCTGTTGCCCATGGCGCTACTGGAAAAGGCAATGATCAAGTGCGTTTTGAACTTGGTTATTACGCTAATAAACCTGATATTAAAATCATTGCTCCATGGCGAATCTGGGATTTAAATTCGCGTACCAAATTGATTGAATATGCTAAGCAACATCAAATTCCAGTTGCTAAAGATAAACTTGGCGAAGCTCCTTATTCAGTTGATGCCAATCTTTTGCATACTTCTAGCGAAGGAAAAGTTTTAGAAGATCCAGCGCAAGAAGCTCCAGAATATGTTTATCAGCGAACAGTAAATCCATTAAATGCTCCTAATGACCCAACTATTGTCGAAATTGAATTTTCTAAAGGCGATCCAATTGCCATTGATGGTAAAAAAATGTCACCTGCACAAATTTTAACCAAATTAAATGAACTTGGCGCAAGGAATGGAATTGGCAGATTGGATTTGGTTGAGAATCGTTTTGTTGGTATGAAGTCCCGCGGTGTTTATGAAACTCCCGGTGGAACAATCTTGCTTTCAGCGCATCGTGCAATTGAATCCTTAACTTTGGATCGTGAAGCATCTCATCTTAAGGATGAATTAATGCCCAAATATGCAAGTTTAATTTATAATGGCTTTTGGTTTTCGCCAGAACGACTAATGCTTCAGGCATTGATTGATAAAAGTCAAGAGCATGTTGAAGGAAAAGTTCGCTTAAGACTTTTCAAGGGTGGAGTTTTTGTTATTACGCGTGAATCTAATAAAAGCCTATATTCAATGGCGCATGTTACTTTTGAAGAAGATGCGGTATATGATCAAAAAGATGCGCAGGGTTTTATCAAGCTTAATGCCTTGCGATTGAGAATTGGAGCGATGAACAAGTTTTAATTTTATGATCTTAAATATTAAAAATTTAAATATTGCTTTTGGAGATAAAAAAAACATTGTAGAAAATTTTAATTGTCAATTACAAGCGGGGAAAATTACCGCATTAATTGGAGAGAGCGGATCAGGAAAATCATCAATTGCCTTGGCTATTTTAAATTTATTAAATCATGCAAAAATTGATGGTGAAATTATTTTTGCTAAGCAAAATTTATTAAAATTACCCCAAAAAGAATTGGCAAAAATTCGTGGCAAAAATATTGCTTTAATTTTTCAAGATGCCAATAGCGCATTAAATCCACTCCATAAAATTCATCATCAGATTAGTGAAGCAATAACAATTCATCAAACAAAAATTAATAAAATAACTTTAAAAAAACGTCTTGAAGAATTGTTTAAAATGGTTGAGCTAGAAGAATTAATTGCTAGGCCAAGTTGTTATCCGCATCAATTATCAGGTGGTCAAAAACAACGGGTTATGATTGCCATAGCACTTGCAAATAATCCACAAATTTTGATAGCCGATGAACCAACTACAGCATTAGATAGCAGGGTTCAAAATGAAATTTTAAATTTATTAAAAAAATTAACTCAGAATTTTAATCTAGCAGTTTTATTAATTACTCACAATCGCAAAATAGTTGCTAAATTAGCTGATGAAATTATTGAAATTGGCTCTAGAATAAATAATATTTCAAATATCAATTATGCCAGAAAAATTAATGATAATAATCATAAAACGATTATTGAGGTAAAAAATTTATCCGTTTTAAATAAGAAAAGTTTTTTAAATCAAAATATAAATTTTAATGTTAAAAGCGGATGTAATTTAGGAATTATTGGTGCAAGTGGCTCGGGTAAAACAACATTGGCTTTAGCATTGCTGAATCTACTTAGATCGACTCTTCATATAAAAGGTGAAATTAAATTTTTTGATCAAAAAAATTGGCAAAAAAATAATTTTGAACTGCGTAAATTAGTGCAAATTATTTTTCAAGATCCATTTGCAAGTTTAAACCCGAGGATGATTGCCAAGGACATAGTTTCTGAAGGTTTAAAAATTTCTGGCCTAAAAAAAAGCGATATTGAAATTCAAGTTACAAAAATTTTTAAAAAATTACATTTAAATCTTGATTTATTAAATAGCTATCCAAATCAACTTTCTGGAGGGCAAAGACAACGTATTGCAATTGCCAGAGCATTAATTATTAATCCACAAATTTTGATTTTAGATGAGCCAACTTCTGCGTTAGATTTTGTTACGCAAAAGGAAATTTTGTCTTTACTAAATGAAATTCAATATCATCAAAAAATTACTTACATCATTATTTCCCATGATCTTGAGGTTGTTGAAAATATTGCCGATGAAGTGGCGATAATTTCAGAAGGTAAATTTAGTGAAATTGGTAAAAGTAATGAAATGATAAAAAAATACCAACAAACTTTTAATGAATAGCCTTGCAATATTTTAACTGTAAAGATCTTGCAAATTTCTATTTGTGAATTAAAATAGAAATACTCACTTTTAAGTAAAAGTTAACAATTAATATTAAATAAGTTATTTATTATTAAACTTAAGCAATATTAAACATTAATTAATATTATGAAAAAACCAGAATTACTCCTTCCAGCTGGTAATCTTGATAGACTCAAAACCGCAATTTTATATGGTGCTGATGCAGTTTACATTGGAACACCTGATATGTCTCTGAGAGTTAAATCAGCATTTTCTTTGGAAGAGGTTATTGAGGGAATTGAATATGCGCATCAAAGAGGAAAAAAAATCTATCTAACTTTAAACTTATTTTCTCACAATAAGGATATTGAAAAACTTCCTGAATTTATTGAAGCTATAAGAAAAGTAAAACCTGATGGGTTGATTGTATCTGATCCTGGAGTTTTTCAGCTTGTTAGGCAATTGGCTAGCGAATTAGAGTTACATATCTCAACGCAAGCAAATGTCTGCTCATATTTAACGGTTGATTTTTGGCATAAGCAAGGTGCAAAACTAGTTGTTATGGCGCGTGAGGTTAGCTTTGATGAACTTAAAGAAATTCGCGAAAAATGTCCAGATATCAAACTTGAAACTTTTATACATGGCTCAATGTGCATGACATATTCGGGGCGATGTTTGCTATCTAACTTCATGGCAGAAAGAGGTGCAAATCAAGGAAGCTGTGCACATTCATGTCGTTGGTCCTATAAATTAAAAATTAAACTTAAGGACAATACTGAGCATGAAATTGAAATTAATGAAAATAACAAAGATCTTTTTGATTTTTTCTTGGAAGAAGAAATCCGTCCAGGCAGTTTAATGCCATTTGAAGAAGATATGCATGGATCTTATATTCTTAATGCTAAAGATTTATGTTTACTTCCAAAGTTAAATGAATATATCGATTTAGGATTGGATTCATTTAAAGTTGAAGGGCGAAATAAAACTGAATTCTACGTTGGAAGTGTTGCTCGCGTCTATCGTGCGGCAATTGACGATTATTGTCAAAATCCAACTGAGTGGAATGCTGATGATTATATGGATGAAATAAATGCCATTGCCAATCGTGGATATAGTTTGGCATTTCATAATTCACGTCTAACTAATCTTGCGCATGATTATGAAAGTACAGGCTCAACTAGTGCTCATGAATATGCAGGAAGAGTTGTTGATTGGCAAGGTGATGATTTAATTTTTGAAGCAAAAAATTACATTGAAGCGGGAGATGTTTTGGAGTTTTTATCACCATTACAAAGGGCACCAATTTTACTTCGTATTTATGAATTTCATCATCTTAAAGATAATAAAATAACCGATAAATTACATGGCGGACAAAAGCCAAAAATTCGTATTAACGCCAAAAATTTTCATCTTTATGATGTTGATGAAATTAAAAAATTATTGCCCGAATTTACTTTGGCTAGAAAAGAAAAATTAAATAGTAATTCCGAAGAATTAAAAGTGCAATCTCGCCAATTTTCTCATAGTTTAGAAGCTAATGAAATTAGCGAAGAGAAATATCAGCAAAAGCGTCAAAAATATTTTCAAGCATTGGCGCTAGATATTCTTGATGATGCCAATGAAATCAAAACTAAAAAAACACCGAGAATTGGCAAGGAAGGTTGTTGCGGTAAGGGTTGCAATGGTTGTTTAATTTTTTGGCATGATGAAAAATATCAAAAAGCTCGAGAAATCCTAAAGACTAAAAAAATTGGCGAAATGCTCTAATAACATGAAATAATTTCTTGGATTTATTAATTATTAGAAATAAGTAGCAACTCTGTATGGTAAAGTGATAATTAACTATTTATAATTGAAATTAACTATTGCTATTGTTTTTTGTTGTAAAATTTATTTTTACTAAATTCCTGATTTTAAAAATTCTTTAACTAGCTCCAATTCCTCTTTAATCTTGTCGAGCAATTGTTTTTTATTTTCATTTGAATCTTCTATATTTCTTTGAGCATATTCTAGAATTTTTGCCAATTCAAATGCACCTATCGAAGCTGATGCACCTTTGAAAGCATGTGATGCCATATACCAAGAATTCTTATCATTACTTTCGATAGATTCTTCTAATTTCGTAATATTTCTTTGCGAATTTTCTATAAAAATTTTAAATAATTCTTGCTCAAATTCTTTATCTTCATCAATAATGCTTTTGAGATATTCAAGATCAAGAACTTGTGAAATATTTTTTTTTGTCATAAAAATTTAATTAATTACTAAACTGTGAATCAGTGGATTTAGCTTTAAGCCATTAACTTTAAGAGATTTCTTATTGATGATTAGTTCAAAATTTCTTCTTCCCAGTTGAATCTCAATTAGACCATTGTCATTAATGGCGAAACCACTATAATTTGCAATGGTAACTATCTTATTTTCAGTAAATTTTTTACCAATAAATTTAAAAGATTTTTGTCGGTCATTGGCAATATAAACTAAATTACATAGCTCAACATTTTTCATATCTTCCTCAATTCTAAGGTAATCCTTATTTCGAAGTAAAATTGCATTTGAAATTTCGTCACTACCAAAAATACAAAATCTACCTTTTTTTATACCAATGATATTTTGATTAAGCAAGTCAATAAATTCTGCGTAGGCATTGGCCATGTCGTTATCTATTGAATCCGCAAAACTATTTACTGGAAATAGTTGGATAAAAATTATTAAAAATATTTTTATTAAAAAATTAATCATTTGATAATTTACAAGGTGTTAATATTGCCATACGATTTTAGCGTAGAACATTCTGCCCACCTCTATTTGTCTGTTATACATTGAAGGTTTAAATTCACGGTGACGATGATTTAAAAGATTTTGAATTCCAAAACTTAAATCCCACGCTTTGCTTGGTTGATAACCAATTCTAGTATCAAATCTTAAATATGACGGAAGGCCTTTTTGATTAGCCTTATTTCCAGCGCCTGTTGGCAGTGAGTCAACAAAATAAAACATATTATCAAATTCTAAATTTGATGTAATATTGAAGAATGAGCGAAAACGTAATTGATTTTTTGGAGATTGACCCTCACTAATTTTTAGCGAATCAAATGAACTAGTTATCGATGTTGAATCAGTTGATGAATGTCTGAGGCTAGTTTTTAATTTTAAATAATCATAACTCATCTCTAGGAGTAATTTATCGGTAGCTTGCCATTTGCCGCTAACTTCAAATCCATAAGAATTGCCTTTACCCATATTTGCCGCTATTGCTGAAGAGTTACTTGGACCTTCCCAAGTTCTAAGTCGGCTATATTTGTTATAAAAAGTTGAAACATCAATCATGCTTTTATAAGTAGGTTTTATTCTGTAACCAGCTTCATATGCAATCATATTTTCAGCTTGAAAGGTATCGCTTCCTGTGTAAATGGTTGTCTTGCCATCAGAGGTATTAATTTTAACATCATCATCTCCGCGGTTTGGCGTTCTAATCGCACGAGAAACAGAAGTCCATAATGTTTGATTACGTGAAGGATAATAAATTAATTTGGCATTTGGTTGAAATTCAAAACCTGTAAAATCATTTTTCTCAAATTTTGAGCCAATTATAAAAATAAAATCATTTACAGTTAATTTTTCCTGAAGGAATCCCGTGAAAAGTTCATCATTTCTCCACTGCGAAGAATAGCTTATTAAGCGTGTTGTGGAGTAAGGATCTAATTGAATATTATCCTGCATCTGTCTATATCCCAAACCCCAAGTAATTTGATTTTTTGAAGATAAGCTATAAAAATGCTGGAAGTCTATATCAAGTGTCTTAGCGATTCTTTTAATCGAAGAAGTATTAATCAGATGATAATCTATATAACTGTTAAGGGTTGTTTTAGATTTTTTTGAAATTTTACTATCCCAGCCAAAAAGTAAATTTGCCCCATCGGATGATTTATTATTCTCGTTTGAGCTATTAAGATTGATAAAATAATTTTTAGCTAAGCTTTTGTAAATATCGCCTTTTAGTGAAATGGTTTGGTTTTTAATTGAGGTGACATCGTAGCGAAATCCAGTTCGGTGATTAAAGTTAACGTCATTATTATCAGCATTACTGCCATATTGATCAAGACCTTTGCGATAAGTTGTTTTAGCGTAAAGACGATAGTTATCCTTGCTTTTATTTTCTGCGCCATATCTTAATTCTGTAACTGAGCGATCTTTATTACCAACTATTTGTGATGCATAAAAACCTTTAGTTTGCGCAGAGTTTTTGGTAATAATATTTATTACTCCATTAACGGCATTTGCCCCCCATATAGTTCCACCTGGCCCCCTAACTACTTCAATACGATCAATATCTTCTAGGACATAATCTTGCTCATCCCAAAATACTCCTGAAAATAAGGTGTTGTATATTGTTCTGCCATCAATCATCACTAATAACTTGTTGGAAAATTGACGCTCAAAACCTCTAATTGTAATTGCGTAACTATTGTTATTTAATCTTGCAACCTGAACTCCAGGAACTAATCGGAGAGCCTCAGGAATGGAGGTTGCCCCCGATCTACGAATATCTTCAGATGATAAAACATAAATTGCTGATGCAGAATCAAATGAACTTTCTTTCTTTTTTGATATTGAAAAAACTTGTGGATTAAAAGCCAAGTTTAATTTATCTTCGGCATCTTGTGCATACAAAAAGTTAATGTTAAAAAGTAAAAATACAGTGATTAAAATTATTTTTTTGAAGGGTCGCATAATTACATTTTATTAAAATTTTTTTTAAGAAAATTTAGTGTAAATCAAAAACATTTCAGAGTTGGAATATTTTTTTTCTTTCTTCCAAGGGTATGATATGTCCATAGTTGCTTTGTAGTTAATGCGATCATAGGTTAATCTATGAATTCGGCAATGTAACTTGGAAGCGACGCTAAATATATATTTAATGCCTTTTGATTTAGCAAAATTTATTGCTTTATTTCCTAAAATTGAGTTTATCGCATTATTGCGATAATCTTTATTTACGACCAAAGAAGATATTTCTGCAATTGTATTTTCAGGTGTTGTTTCATTTTTAAATTCTAAATATTTTCTATATTTATAAATAGTATTAGGAATTTCATTTGAAAAATAATCACATTCATTTTCTAGCATTATTCTAATTCCACCGACTACTTTGCCATTATCCAAAGCAATTGCGATATTTGAATTTTTATCAAATTCATTTTCAAGTTCTTCAAACTCGCCCCAGCCATTATCATTACGATACGAATCAAGTCTTAGTTGATAATATTGATTTAAATATTGTTGATCTTTAGTGAATATAAATTCAATATTTCTAATTGGAGATTCTTGAACTTTTTTTTGTATATTATTCATGGGGATTTCAATTTAGGTTCTTCAATTAAAATCAATTATATTTTTTTAAATCTATATAAACCTCTTAGTGCGCAGATTTTTATAAATTAATTAAATTGACTTTATAAAAGATATTAATATTAATAATTATTTGTTAAAAGATTTTTTAATTGTTAATTTAATTTAAATTATAAAAAAATGACAAAAAATAAATTTATTAACAATAATATTTAAGCGTTATTAATTTTATAATTCAACCATTATTTTTAGCTTTTTATGATTAGGATTAAACCGTTTGTATATTAAAAAATTAAAATGAAATTATTATTTAAAACTAAACAATCTTTTATTAATAATTTATTAGGTTCAAAGACTAATTTCATATTTATGTTTTTTAGTAAATTGAAATATTATTCTTATTACAAAAAAATAAAAACCAAAACCAAGATAGATCCAAATTATATTTTAAAATTCCCAATAATTTTAAAAAAACATAAAAAAATTTCTAGGAAGAAAAATAATAATTTAGAAGAACCTAATCTTAACAAATACTACATAATTTTTGCTTTACTTATATCGCTCTTGGTTGTTTTATACATTATTTTCATGTATCAAAATTTGAAAGATAACTTCTGGAAAAATATAGGTCGACAGGTTAGGTTTCAAGCTGAAGTTGTAGAAAAATCAATAAATTATTCCTTTAACGATGCAGAAAATTATTTATCAATTGCAAGTGATCGTATTATTGATTTCAAAGCTTATAATGATATAAATATAATTGCTAAAATTATCAAAAGAACCAGAAGCAAGGATATGTATTCGCGAAATACCGCGACATGGATTAATATCAGCTTCTCAAAGAATGAAGAGGTTTTGGCGACAACATTGGAGGGTGTTTTAAAAAAACCACGAATATCTACAAAATATAATTTTGACGATAATTTTTACAGTCAACAAAAAAATGAAAATAACATTTTTGTATCCATGAAAATTGGTAAGCCATTTCCAATTGAGGATGATATTGTTGATGGTGATGCCCTTCCTATTTCATTAGATGTAGAAGATGTATCTGGTAAAATTTACGGGGTCTTAACCGCAGAATTTCCTGTAGAAGTAATTAAAAAACAAATTTCTGGAGTATTTGATGATAAGGATCTTTGTTATATTTCAATCGATAGAAATAATGATATAATCGCTTATTCAGATGCCAATTTTCCTTCAATCGAAAACGCTAAAAAAATTTTAAAAGAAAGGCAATTATCCCAAGCTATTTTATTGCAAGATGACATTAAAATTAATAATTTAAAAGATAATAACGATCTAAATATTTTAAAAAAATCAAAAAACTTATTGATTGAAGGCCAAATAGATGATTTAAAAATAGATAGTTGTATTTTTAATTTTTATCGCAAAACAAGTGATGGAAGATTTTTAATTATCTCTGGTTATGAAAGTCGAAAATTAAACATCCAGCATCTCGATTTCATTTTATTATCGGGAGGAACATCAGTTGGATTATTAATTTTATTTTTATTGATGCTTTATATTTTTAGAAAAAAAGTAATTATTCCCTTTGTTGGGGATCTAATTAAATCAAAGACCGAAGCCGTATTGGCAAATCTAGCTAAAAGTCAATTTCTTTCAAATATGAGTCACGAGCTGAGAACTCCGATGAATGGAATTATTGGCATGACTCAAGCATTAAAGGATTCCGATAAAATATCGGGTGAAGAGCGTGATCAATTAAATACAATTTATCGTTCAGCTGATTCATTGCTAGTTATCTTAAATGATCTTTTAAATTTTTCTAAAATTGAAGCTAGGAAAATCGAGATTGAGAACATTGCGTTCGATATATTTGATTTAGTTGATGATATTTCTGATTTACTATCAACCAGCGCTAATGATAAAGGTATTGAAATAGTTAGCGAAGTTGATTGCGATATACCTAGTTCGTTAATCTCTGATCAAGGGCGAATTAGGCAAATTATTTGTAATCTCGTTAACAATGCAATTAAGTTTACAAATCATGGAGAAATACTTATCCATGTTACTTTAGATCGAATTGAAAATGAAAAATATTTCATTAAATTTGAAATAAAAGATAGTGGCATTGGTATACCAAAAGAAAAAATTAGTTTAATTTTCCAATCATTTACCCAAGGTGATATGTCAACAACCAGAAAGTATGGCGGCACTGGGCTAGGTTTATCGATATCTAAAGAACTAGTTAATTTAATGAATGGACAAATAGGATTTTCGAGTAAAAAAGGCAAGGGTTCAGATTTTTGGTTTGTAATCCCGATGCAGAAATATCATGAAGGGGAGAGTGTTGTTGATAATGCAGAATCTGAGCGTATTAAAGAAATTTCTGGAAATAATTTAGCGCTTATTGAAAACAACAAAACTTCATCACATTTCCTAAGTCGTTATCTTGAAAAGATAGGGCTTAAAACCTCGATAATTGATCTTAGCGATGTTAATCAAGAAGATGATAGTAACAATAAAATAATAATTGATGAATTGAAAAAACTAACCAATCTTGATTGTATTTTAATAAGCCATAATTCCAAAATTGGTGTAAATGCCAAGAAGTTAATAAGGGATATTAGAAATGATTATATTTTAAGAGAAAAGCCTTCAATTCTATTAACTTCAATTTATGATCGAAGTAGATTTCCAATTGAAGATTTTAAGCTTTTTGACCATGTTATTACTAAGCCGGTGAAAAAAAATCAATTGCTTAATTATTTATTTTTAGTATTTAACCCTAATTGCGAAGATCAAGAAAATGGGTTGACTGATAAACTAGAATACTCCAAAAAAGATCAAATTAAAAAGCGTGGATTGAAGGTTTTGATATGTGAGGATAATGAGGTTAATATGAAGGTGGCAG
>CAMDJZ010000032.1 GCA_945901265.1 Rickettsia typhi | reverse complement strand
GCTATGTCCTAAGCGAATGGGAAAGTGTTTTTTATAATCACTAATTTTACAAATTGCTTTGCCACATTGCTCTTGACAGAAAATCTTATCAACAAAATCAAGTATATTTTTTGTAGAACGAAATGAATTATTTAATTCAATTTTTTTTAGTTTATCGCCTAATTTATTAGAAAAATAATTGTAAATTTTACTGCTTATATCTGGTTGTGATCCTTGAAATGAGTAGATTGATTGCTTCTCATCGCCAACAATAAAAATACTTCTACTTAAAGTTGATTTGCTATATCCCGAAAAAAAATCTTCACATAAAGCGATAATAATTTGCCATTGCTGTATATTTGTATCTTGTGATTCATCGATTAAAATATGGTCAAAATTACCATCCATTTTTAACTTTATCCAATCCTTGTAATCAGGATTATCTAAGAGAGAAGCTGTTTTTAGAATTAGATCATGATAGTCAAGAAGCGAACTATTTAATTTTAATTTATTATAAACTTTTATAATAATATCAACAAAATACAATAAATTATGAGTATTTCTCACAACTTCTAATGAATATAAATCTTGTTGATATTTTTGAATTAATTTTATAGTATCATTGGTCAAAACTTCGTATAAATCGCAGAGGCGAATTTTATTTCTTGCTGAATCATTTGCTGTTCCACTAATTTTTCTAGGGGTTTGTTTTTGCGTTAAAAATGCTGAACAAAAAATATTGAAATTTTGTAAATTGGGATTTTCTAAAAATTTTTCAATTTTAAATTTAATTTCTTGATTATTTTTCCCTGAATATTCTAAATCAAAACAGAGTTTTCTTAAATTTTGCTTATCAATTTTAAGATTAAACTCTTCAATAATATCCTCACTTTTTGTAAATCTTTCATCAAGTTCTACCAGCTTTCTAAGGTAAATAATTGAAAGATCGAGATCGCCAAAAATATTTTGTAAATCGTCAATTTTATCTTTTTTAGAAATAAGTGAATTAATTAATTCCTCAAGGTTTCCTTCATTGGTTTGATAAAAAATTTCGGCAATAATTTTTTGTAATTTCTGATCATTTTGTGCATTTTTAAAAACTTCTTGGCGAGCTTTTTGCAATAAAAATTTACTTTGATTTTCCTGTATTAATTCAAAATTAAGTGGAACTTTCGCTTCTAGCGGAAATATTTTTAAAATTGTTTGACAAAATGAATGAATTGTTTGAATTGAAATTTTATTTTCTGAGTCAAGATTTTCGGCAAATAGCGTTCTGGCTTTTTTGATTATTTTTTCAGTTGGTATAATTGCAAAATCTTCTAGTTTTTTAATAAGCTCATCTTGATGGATTGTTACCCAATTGCTTAATTCATTATCGATTCTTTCTTGCATTTCAGATGCGCCAGCCTTGGTAAAAGTAAGGCACAAAATTTTATTTGGATTTACGCCTTCTAATAAAAGTTTTAAAACCCGATCACTTAGTATTTTAGTTTTTCCAGATCCAGCTGATGCAAAAACCCATACATTATTTTGAGGATCAGAAGCCTTACTTTGTAAATTAGTTAAATTTTTTAAGGCATTTAGGTCGTGTTTCAAAATATCATTTTTCATTATCGGGCTATAACTATCTCATTATTTTTTTATGAAATATTGCAAATTTAAATTGTTAATTTTCTTGTATTTGTGGTGATTCAGTAAGATCTCCGGCCGCTTCTTCATTTTGTTTAGCTTTAATTAAACTTCGATAACGTGCAACGCTAAAATTATGTTCTTGAAGAGTTCTTGAAAAAATATGATCACCTTTTCCACTCGCTACAAAGAATAAATAATCAGTTTTTATTGGATTAAGAACTGCGCGAAGCGAGGCAATCCCTGGATTGCAAATTGGGGCAGGCGGTAATCCATAAACATGATAAGTGTTAAAGGGGGAATTATTTTGAATATCGCTCATACGAATTGTGCGTTCAAGCGCTTTATCGCCCATAGTAAAAGAATAAATAATTGTTGGATCAGATTGTAATTTCATGCCTTTATTTAGGCGATTAATAAATACCGATGCAACTTTATCGCGCTCAGAATCTTGACCAGTTTCTTTTTCAATTATTGATGCCAAAATTATTGCCTGTTCTTTTGTTTTGATTGGAATAGATTGATCACGAAATTCCCACATTTCGTCAATTGCTTTCGTCATTGATTCCCGCATCCTTCTGATCATCCCAGCTTTAGTGTCATTATATGAATAAAAATAAGTTTCGGGAAGTAAGGATCCTTCTTTGATTGGCTCAGTAATTTGTCCAATCAATCCAGCTGATCGGTTAATTGCGTGTAAAGCTGAAATTGAACTAAGACCTTCGGCGATAGTAACTTTTCTAAAAAAGATATTTCCGCGGGTCATTTTATGAAGAATTTTGTAGTAAGAAATATTTTTTTCAAAAAAATATTCACCATAATGAACCTTTGGATCCATGCCTTTAATAAGCTGCGAAATGTAAAGAAAAGTTGTTGGGCTTTTAATAATTTTTTCATCATAAAGTTTTTCTACAACCTGCCTTAATGTCATGCCACTTTCGATGATAAAGCGTTTATCATTATGATGATAAGAATTCGGAGCGTTGAAATAGATTATAATAAAAATAATAATCGCTAGATAAGAAAAGACCGCGATTGAAATTGTTGCGCAAGCTTTAAGAAATTTTTCGGTCATTTTTAAAATCGTTTTAGTACTATGCAAGCATTGGTTCCACCAAATCCAAATGAATTTGACATAACTACATCAATCTTACGAGATTTAGCATTTTTGGCAACAAGATCAATATCGCACGATTCGGAAGGATCATCTAAATTTAATGTTGGTGGAGCAACATTATCACGCATTGCTAAAATAGAAAAAATTGCCTCAACCGCTCCGGCTGCTCCTAGGAGATGTCCAGTAGCAGATTTTGTAGATGACATCATTAATTTATAAGCGTGATCTTGAAATACTTTTTTTATTGAATTAATTTCGATTTCATCCCCAAGGGGAGTTGATGTACCATGAGCGTTAATATAATCAATTTGATCATGATTTACTTTTGCATGTTTTAATGCTAAATTCATTGCATAGGTAGAGCCTCTGCCAGATGATTCAGGCGCAGTGATATGATAACCATCTCCTGACATTCCATAGCCGATAACTTCAGCATAAATTTTTGCTCCTCTTTTTTTGGCATGTTCTAATTCTTCTAAAACTAAAACACCAGCACCTTCGCCCATAACAAAACCATCGCGTTGTTTATCCCATGGTCTTGAGGCAATAGTTGGATTATCGTTAAAATTGGTTGAGAGCGCGCGAAGCGCAACGAACCCCCCAATTCCTGATTTGCAAATTGCTGATTCAGCTCCTCCGGCAATCATGACATCAACATCGCCATATTCAATCATTCGAGCAGAATCCCCAATTGCGTGCGTTCCCGAAGCGCAAGCGGTAACGATTGCATGATTGGGACCCATAAAGCCATATTTAATAGATATTTGACCTGAGGCTAAATTGATTAAACTTTGTGGAATAAAAAATGGGCTGATTTTTTTAATACCTTTTTCTTCCATGTTAATTACCGTTTTTTCAATGGCAGGAAGTCCACCAATTCCAGAGGCAATCATAATTCCCGTGCGATATTTTTGTTCTTCACTATCGGCAATCCAACCTGAATCAACAATTGCTTGTTCCGCAGCGCACATTGCAAAATGAATGAAGCGATCCATCTTACGCTGTTCTTTAATATCGATATATTTATCAATATTGAGGGTATATTTACCTTCGCCATGTTTGATTTCACCTGCGATTTTACAGGGTGAGTCAATGGGATCGAATATTGAAATTATACTAATCCCAGACTCGCCATTGATTAATCTGTTCCAAGTGCCCTCGGCATCAGGCGATAATGGGGTAACGGCACCAATGCCAGTTACAACGACTCTTCTCTTTTCTTGCATTTGTTAAAAAATTGAGTGTTAAGAAACAATATTTTCAAAAATATTTTTGTAATAATTAAAACGTTTTAAAGTATTAAAAATATTTTAAAAGATATAATTATAGATAAATTTATAAAAAATTAATTAAAATCTTTGTGAGAGTACGAATTTGAAAAATTTATTTTGGAAATTTTAAATTAAAAATCATTAAGAATAAGCGATAAGAATTTTGTATTATGCGCATTTTGCTTACGCCAATTTTTTTATTATAATCGTATAAAATAGATACTTCATCAAGACGCATTGATAGTTTTGAAATTTTAATTAGTAATTCGCAGGTATATGTGAATTCAGGTTCGGTGATAAAATTATTTTGATATTTTTCTTGAAGTTTTGTTAATAGTTTTGCGCGATAAATTCGGTAACCACTGGTATAATCCAAGATATTTTTGCCAGCAATATTTTTGGCACCAAACAAAAATTGTAAAATTAATGAAGTTGATTTGCTGATCATTTTACGATAAAAAGGAAAAGATGAAATCAGGCTTTTTTCGAAGAATCGTGATGCTACAAGAAAATCCAATGATTTGCTTTCAAAATATTTAATCATCTCAGGAATTTGGTGGGGATTATGAGTGTTGTCAGCATCAAGCGATATAATCAGATCTTCTTCATTTGAATTTTTTAAGACATGTAAAAAAATTTTTTTATAGGCAAGGCCAAGACCTCGTTTATTTTCTTTTGGAAGAATATTGATTTTAAAATCTTTACTAAAGTCAGAAATTATTGCTTCGGAATTATCTTTTGAGCCATCAAGGCAAAAAATAATTTCAAATTCTCGTTGCAATAATTCTAATTGCTGAGTTAAATCAGTTAATAATTTTCGAATATTTTGCTCTTCGTTGTAGGCGCAAAGAATTATTTTTATCAAGTGTATAAAAAATTAAATTTAAAAATAAATTAGATTTTTAAGAATGCAGAAAAATTATACAATCAAAAAATTTCAAGCCATAACTATTGGATCAGGAGGGGCTGGATTAATGTCAGCAATTTCAGCTCATGACGCTGGATTGCATGATATTGCGATTATTAGCAAAGTTTTACCAACCTACAGCCATACAGTATCAGCGAAAGGTGGAATTAATGCCAGTCTTGGTAATTCAAATGAGGATGATTGGAAATTTCATGCATTCGATACTTTAAAGGGTGGAGATTACCTTGCTGATGTTGACGCGGTAGAAATTTTATGTCGAATGGCCAATGAGGCAATTATTGATCTTGAAAAATTTGGCGTAGTTTTTTCGCGCGATGAAAATGGTAAAATTGCGCAAAGGGCTTATGGTGGTCAAACGCTAAATTACGGAGAACCAAAATTAGCCCATCGCGCTTGTTATGCAAAAGATAAAACTGGACATACCATCGCTCACACCCTAGAACAACAAGCTTTAAAAAGGGGTATAAAATTTTTTAATGAATATTTTGTTATTGATTTGTTAACTGAAAATGAAAAAATTTATGGCTGTTTAGCGCTTGATATTGTTAATGGTGAACTGGTGGTTTTTATTAGCCAACAAACCATATTAGCAACGGGAGGTTATAGTCAAATTTATCGTAACACCACCTCATCATCAATTTGTACGGGAGACGGATCGGCATTAGTATTTAAAGAAGGATTGCCTTTAGAAGATATGGAATTTGTGCAATTTCATCCTACTGGAATCTGGGGTAATGGTTTTTTAATAACCGAAGCAGTTCGCTCTGAAGGGGCATATTTGTTGAATGTCAAAGGTGAAAGATTTATGGAAAAATACGCGCCTAATATGATGGAATTAGCTTCGCGCGATTTAATTTCTCAAGCCATTGCTAGTGAAATTATTCTGAATAATAATTCTCAAAAAAATAAAAATGATGCTAAGGATTATGTTTATTTGGATATGCGCCATATTAGTCAAGAAACATTAAAAAATAAATTACCCAATGTTGCTGAGATGATAAAAAATTTTTTACGGAAAGATCCTAGTAAAGATTTAATTGAAATTGCCCCATCGGCACATTATGTGATGGGGGGAGTTCCTTGCAATGTTGATTGCGAAGTAGTTGATGGATTATTTGCGGTAGGTGAAGCTGCCTGCTTATCAGTTCATGGAGCAAATCGATTGGGATGTAATTCACTTCTAGATTTAATTGTTTTTGGAAAAATTTCTGGTGAAAAAATTGCTTTAAAAATTCTACAAACATCAAAGCCAGAAACTCAAGAAAATCAAGACCAAAACCATGATAAAATTGCAATTTCAATTGCTGAAAATAAGATTGCTAAATTAGCTAAAATTTTCGAAAAATGTCAGGAAAAAAATCTTCAAGAAATTTCCGTTCCTTCATTAAAAAATCAATTATTAGAAAATAATGAAAAATGCTTGGGAGTATTTCGAAATCAAGATAATCTTGAATTTGGATTGCAACAAACTAAAGAAATTTACCAGCAATTGCGTAAGATAAAAATTAAAAATCAGCAATTAATTTTCAATGAAGAATTAATTGCTTATCTCGAGTTAGAGAACTTAATTTTAAACTCATTAGCCGTTTATTTTAGTGCAATAAACAGAACAGAGAGTAGGGGAGCTCATTATAGAAATGATTTTAAAAATCGCGATGATAAAAATTTTTTAGCACATAGCATGGTAAAAATTATCGATTTTGAACAAATAAAGATGGAATATTTTTTAAAGCCAGTTAAAAATAGCTCCTTAATTACTGAATTGAATCTAATTCCTCAACAGCGAAAATACTAAAAATGCGATATAGTGCCAATCTCAACATCATCATTAAAGCTATAGAAAAAGCTTCGAATCATGTTGCTCGTGACTTTATTGAACTCGAAAATTTACAAGCAAATCCCATTTCAGCTAACAAATTTGCAAGTTTAACGCTAAGTCGAGTTAAACAAATTTTAGTTGATGAATTTACAAAATTTCGTGAAAATTATGATATAATTTTTTCTGATTCACAGAAAATAATTCGCAAAGAAAATAACGAATATTGTTTTCAAATTATTATTCTTGATGGTGTAGAAAATTTTTCAAGAGCTCATCCAGATTTTACAATCGCAGTTGCTTTACAGCACATTACTGCTGATAAAAAATATGAAACAATTGCCATGGCAATTAATAAAATTATTGGTGGCGAATTGTACTATTGCGAAAAGGGTTTCGGGGCATATCTTAATAGCAGAAGATTGCGAGTTTCTAAGCGTAACCAATCGCAACAAATCATCGCTAGTAATTGTCTAAACTTTAATCAATCGCAAAAAAATATACCTTATAATTACGGTTGTAATACTTTGGCTATTGGATATTTTGCTTCTGCAAGATTGGATCAAGTTGTTTTAAATCAAAATTCATCACCCTATATAAAATCATTTCTTCTCATCGCTAAGGAAGCTGGTGGAAAGGTTGAAGAAAAGGGTGATCAAATTATTTTAACTAATTTATAAAATAATAATTTAGTTAAAATAAATGTTAATTATTATATATAAACAATAATAATTAATAACAACATTAGTAAAAAAATATTTTCTTAACATGCAATTTATCGATGAAGTAAAAATCCACCTGAAAGCGGGTGATGGTGGAAATGGGGCTTCTAGTTTTCGTCGTGAAAAATTTATCCCCAGAGGAGGACCTGATGGCGGAGATGGCGGGAGAGGCGGAAATATTGTTTTTAAATGTACAAAAAATTTAAATACATTAATTGATTTTCGTTTTAAACAGCATTTTATTGCCAAAAGTGGCGATAATGGTCGAGGTCGAAATCAATCAGGAATTTCCGGGCAAGATCTTATTTTGTTAGTGCCAATTTATACGCAAATTTTTGAAGAAGAAAGTTTGCAATTGCTCTATGATTTCACTCAAGATGGCGAAGAATTCATGATTGCTAAAGGTGGAAGAGGTGGATTAGGCAATAGCAATTTTAAAAGCTCAATTAATCGGGGACCAACCTTTGCCCAAAAAGGTGAAGATGGTGAAAAAATTTATGTACAATTACAATTAAAATTACTTTCCGATGCTGGTTTGTTAGGTTTGCCAAATGCTGGAAAATCAACTTTTCTAGCTTGCACAACTCGCGCCAAACCAAAAATTGCTGATTATCCATTCACAACACTTAAGCCTCAACTCGGCGTTGTTTATATTGATAAGCATGAATTTGTATTGGCAGATATTCCAGGATTAATTGCTGATGCAAGTCAAGGTAAAGGCTTGGGCGATAGATTTTTAAAACATGTTGAGAGATGTGGAGTATTATTGCATCTCATTGATTGTTCTTTGGAAAATATTGTTGAAAGTTATGCGACAATTCGCCATGAATTACTTAGCTATAATGCTGATCTTATTGATAAACAAGAGGTTATAGCATTAAATAAAATTGATCTTATAGATCCTAAAATTGTTCAGAAGAAAAAATTAGCGCTGGAAAAATATATCGCTAAAAGTTCTGCAAAACCAATAAATGTTTTCAAAATTTCAACAGCCACTGGAGCTGGAGTTGATGAGGTTTTACGCTATCTATATCAAAAAATTAGCAAGCATCATGAGCGCAAGTAAAATTAAAAAACAATCTAACAACAGTAAAATTATTCAAAGAAAAACTGCTTTGATAACCGGTGGAAGCAAGAGAATTGGTCGTGAAATATCATTAAAATTAGCTGAATTAAATTACGATTTAGTAATTCATTATAATAATTCTAAAGATGAAGCTGAAAAATTAGCTAGGCTGATTGAAAAAAAATACTCAGTTAGAGTTTCAGTTTTTAAAGCTGATTTACTAAATCATCAAGAGCTTAAGAGCTTGGTTGATTTTATGAAAAAAAATTTTTTTAATTGGAGTTTATTAATAAATAATGCTTCATTTTTTTATAAGTCAAAATTTCTAGATGAAGATTTTCAAAAGGATTGGCAAAATAATTTGGACATTCATTTAATGGTGCCAATTTATTTAATTAAGGAATTTACGCAACATGTTTTGACCAATAAAATAGATGATGCGCAAGTGATTAATATGCTTGATAAAAACATCGCACGTCACGATACAAAATATTTTAATTACTTAATCACAAAAAAATTTTTAGCAACAGCAACAAAAATGATCGCTTTGGAAATTGCTCCTAATGTAAGAATAAATGGTATTTCTCCAGGTTTAACTTTAGCTTCTATCGACAGTGACAATCCGCAAAAAGAATTAGAAATGTTGAGTGCAATAATCCCCTTAAAAAAAACTGGAAATATTGAAAATATTTTGCAAACACTTGAATTTTTAATTAAAAATAAATTTATTACAGGTCAAATAATTTCAATTGATGGAGGATCTTCTTTAAATCATGCTGGATAAAAATTTACATGCGATCGCTATTTTTGCAGGTCGAGGACAATTACCAAAAATTCTTATTGAAGATTGTTTAAAAAAAAATCGTCATTTTATTTTATTTTTGCTAAAAAATGAAAAATATGACGAAGACTACTCCAAAAACAATCCAATCGAAATTGCTTTCGGGGAAATCGAAAGATTTTTGACCATTTTGCGAAATGAAAATATTAAAAATATTGTATTTATTGGTGGAGTTACAAAGCCAAATTTTTCGGCATTAAAAGTTGATAAAAAAGGCGCAATTTTATTAGCCAAAATAATTGCCAATAAAATTTTAGGCGATGATGCGGTTCTTAGAACGGTTATTAAATTTTTTGAGAAAGAAGGTTTGAAAATTCTAAAAATTGATGATTTATTAGATTGTGTATTTTCTTCCAAAGCCTTGATTAGCAATATCGCTCCCAGTTTGGAAAATAATATTGATATTGATCTAGGCATAAAAGCAATTAGGCATTTCGCCAAATTTGATGTAGGACAAGCTTTAATTGTTGCTCAAAAACAAATTATTGCCGTTGAAGCGCTGGAAGGAACTGATGAAATGATTTCAAGATTTAAAATTTTGCAGGGTGATTTTAAAAATAACGCTGTTTTAATTAAATTAAAAAAACCCAATCAGAGTGATAAGGCAGATTTACCAACAATTGGTCTTGCAACAATTTCTAAATGCGCTGAAGTCGGAATTAAGGGCATAGTAATCCAAGCTAATTCTACATTGGTTGTGGAAAAAGAACGACTTATTAAGGCCGTTAATGATAATAATTTATTCTTAAAGGTTATTTAATTTTGTTTTATTTTATCTAAATCTAAAATGTTTTAATTAATGCAGTTAATAACTACTAAATCAAATATTATTGACACATTAAGTGATGAGGTTAAAACAATTTTTTCAATATTTAAGGATAAGGCTCGATTGGTGGGAGGAGCTGTTAGAAATTTAATTATTAACAAAGTGGTTAGTGATTTTGATTTCGCAACTAGCTTGTTACCCAATGAAATAATCACTCTGTTAAATAAAAATAATATTAAAACCATTGATTTGGCTAAAAAATACGGCACAATAATCGCCGTGATTAATCAAAAAAATTTTGAAATTACTACCTTGCGCAAAGATATTGATCATAAGGGTCGAGATTGCGACGTAGAATTTGTCGATGATTACTTCATTGATGCCTCAAGACGTGATTTTACCATTAATGCTCTATACCTTGATTATAATGGGTTAATTTATGATTATTTTAATGGGGTAGAAGATTTAAAAAATTCCAAAATTTGTTTTATTGGCGATGCTAATCATAGAATTAATGAGGATTATTTGCGCATATTGCGTTTTTTTCGCTTTAGTTGTGAATATGCCAAGGATGTTGATTTTGATGGTTTAAAAGCATGTATTGCTAATAAGATAAATTTAGAAAAATTATCAAAGGAGAGAATTAGAAAGGAATTTTTATTGACGCTTAATAGTAAAAATCATCAGCAATTAATCCGCATACTTAAAATTTTTAATGATGAAGGAATTCTTAACGAAATAATATCGCCAACAATTATTTATGGCGATCTAGAGAGATTATTTGCTTTAGAAAACGCAATTAATTTTAATGCTAATTTATTATTAAAAATTGCAATTATTTTTGTAAAAAATAATAATAATTACGATCATCTTAATATAGATTTTTTAGATAAAATCTGTGCAACTAATAATGAAAAACACTACATTAAATCTCTAGTAATTATTGCCAATAAAATACAAAATGAAGCGCTAATCATCACAAATAATGATGAAAATTTTATTTTTATGCTAAAGCGAATTTTCTTTGATTATGATTCAAAAATTATAATTGATGCGATAATTTTTGTTATAATTAAGAATAATCTATCTATCAAAAATTTTATAAATATTTTGGATTTTTGTAATAACTTCAATTTACCTGAATTTCCTTTAAATGGTAATGATTTGCTTTTGTTAAATATTCATGGAAGCAATATTGGCGATGCTTTAAATCTTGCCAAAAAATATTGGTTGGAAAATAATTTTAATTGTAAAAAATCGCAATTGATTAATTATTTAAAGAATATTATTCTTGAAGGAAATCTTATAAATCATAAATAAATATATTTTATTATTACTTAATATTATTTATTTATAATAAACATAATTTGTTAATGTCTGCGTTAGAAAAAGAAAAAATATACAATGAAATTCTGGAATATTATCAATTTGCCGAAATTCTGTTAAATTTTGTTTCTGAGGATTCCTCGATTAATTCTGGTAAACAATTTGAAATTGTTCAAATTCTTATTGAGAACCTAGAGCAAGTAGTTGAAAAATTATCGATTAACTATATCGAAATTATAAAAGAAGGTTATTCTAGTGAATTAATAAAAAAAATTCGCGATTCTTTAAATCAAATATCAGCAATTATTGAAAATTGTCAGACTAATATTCTAATGCTTTACAAGCAAGATTAATATGATTTATAAAGGTAAAATTATATGCAAGAAATTCAAGAAATTGTTAAAAAAATTCAAAAGGATTTAAATTATGTTGATGAGCTGATTTTAAGTTTTTCACAAGGAAGATCGCCACTTATTCAAGAAATTTCTCATCATCTTATTCGTTCGGGCGGTAAAAGAATTCGTCCAATTTTATTAATCTTATCGGCAAAAATTTGTGGCCTAGAAAATGATAAGCGCATATATAATCTAGCTTCTGCAGTTGAATTAATTCATACCGCTACACTTCTCCATGATGACGTGGTTGATAATAGCGAAATCAGGCGCGGAAAGAAAACTTCTAGCGCAATCTGGGATAATAAATTCAGTATATTAGTTGGTGATTTTTTATTTGCCACAGCCTTTGAACAAATGGTTAAGAGTAATAAAATGCAGGCTTTGCAATTACTTGCTAATGCGTCTTCAGTAATTGCTGATGGAGAAGTTATGCAACTTGAAAGTTCTCACGACCTATCAATTACCATTGATAAATATCAAGAAATTATTTATGCAAAAACTGCAATTTTATTTTCAGCTTCAACAGAAGTTGGCGGAATAATTGCCGAGGCAAATAATATGCAACTTCAAGCATTGAAAGACTTCGGAAAAAATCTGGGAATGGTTTTTCAAATTGTTGATGATATTCTTGATTACTGTTCGAAGGAAGAAGTCATCGGAAAGGATTTGGGTAATGATTTTTTTGAAGGTAAGGTTACCTTACCAATTATTTATCTTCTTTCCAATGCAAATCATGCTCAAAAAGAATTTATTAAAAAGAAATTTATTGATAATCTTCAAAATAACATTAGAAATAAAGATGATTTTAAGGAAATTTTGCAATTAATTGAGCAATATAAAGCTCTGGATTTTTGCAAAAAAATTGCACAGGAATTTTCTTTTCAAGCTAAACAAAACTTAAAAATTTTTGCTGATAGCGAGTATTACCAAGACCTTGTATCAATACTTGATTATTCTCTAAAAAGATTATATTAAGTTAATTTATAATTTATTTAATAAATAATAGTGATATACAAAACTTTTCACAACATATCACTAAATATAGCAGATTATTTTTATTTTATAATTTTTTGTGCAATTCTCCAGCTTGTTACTATTATTGGCTTATCAAGCAATGCCAATGCGCAAATCATTGACAGTAAGTTTTATGATTGGTCTGTTTATGAATTTCAGGAAAATGAATTTTCTTACAAAAAATGTTATATCGTGTCGCATCCCCTAAAAATTGATAGTGACGATAATTCGCGAAAAAAACCATATTTGATGATTGCACGTTATCAAAAAAACCGCAGTGAGGAAGTTAGTGTTTTTGGTGGATTTGATTTCAAAATGAGTAGTGAAATTTTTATGATTATTGATGCTTTTCAATTTCATCTTAAAGCTAAAGGAGATATGGCTTGGGCCCGATCAAAACATGAGGATATTTCTATAATAGAGACATTGTTGAATGGGGTGGTAGTCAAAATTCGTAGCGATTCCGCTTACGGAACTTACGCCATTGATGAATATTCTCTTAAAGGAATTACCTTAGCATATTTGCGTATGAAAGAAATTTGCCGGTAATTTAAATTAAAATTAAATCCCGCTTGCATAATTTTTCTTATCAATGCAAAATTACTATTGGTGGAAGCGGGCGGTTTTACTCATTGAAAGGATCAGATTTGAAAAAAAGCAGTCCACATTTTGTAAGATCGGGTCGCTTCCACTTTGATTTTATTTTCCAAAAAAACTTCAATAGTTTAGATTCCCCGTAATTATGTCTTCATACTTGGTTCTCGCACGAAAATATCGTCCTCAAAATTTTGCTGAGTTGATTGGCCAAGAAGTTTTGGTGAAGACACTTACTAACGCAATGCGAAATAATCGCTTGCATCATGGATATATTTTGACGGGAATTCGTGGAGTTGGTAAAACCACTACAGCGCGAATTATTGCTAAAACTCTAAATTGTCTTGATCCAAATGCGATCAGTAACTCAATGGCTTGCGGAATTTGTGATAATTGTAAATCAATTAGCTCAAGTCATCATCAAGATGTAATCGAAATCGATGCGGCAAGTCGAACTGGTATTGATGGAATAAGAGAAATCATTGATTCCATTGCTTATGCACCAGTCATGGCAAAATATAAAATTTATATTATTGATGAAGTTCATATGCTTTCCAATCAAGCATTTAATGCATTACTAAAGACCCTGGAAGAACCGCCCGTTAATGTAAAATTTATTTTTGCAACAACGGAAATTCGTAAAGTTCCCGTTACTATTTTATCGCGTTGTCAAAGGTTTGATTTGCGACGCCTTGATGAATTGGAAATTATCGATCATTTAAAAAATATTTTGGCAAAAGAAAATTTTCAAGCTGAAAATCATGCCTTAACCCTGATCGCCAAAGCTTCAGAAGGATCAGTTCGTGATTCACTTTCCCTGCTTGATCAAGCATTGGCAATTAATAATCATCAACAACTACTTCTAGTTGATGTTGTTGAAAAAATGCTGGGATTAACGGACAATAATAAAATCATTGATTTATTAAGTGAAATTTTTAGTGGTAATACTCAAAATGTTATTAATCATTTTTATGATATTTACAGCTTAACATCTGATCTTAGTCAGCTTATTTTAGATATGCTAGAAATGCTTCACAAGATTATAGTCTGTAAGGCGATAACTGATTATAAAATTCAAGCGATTTCTCCAACTCAACATTCTAAAATTAACGAACTTGCTTTGAAATTATCATTAGCAAGCTTAATGAAAATTTGGCATTTATTGATGAAAGCAAAAACAGAAATTGATTTAGCAAGTAATCAAAAAAATAGTTTTGAGATTATGTTAATTAAGCTTTGTCATGCAGTTTCTCTCCCTGATTTACAAAAAATATTACTTGATATAAGATCGGATAATTTAAATAAAAATGAAGTGGATTTATCAGCGACTTCATCGCCAATGTTAAAAAATTTTGATCATGAAAATCAACCTTCTGACCTCCATGCAAATAATGAAAATGAATCTGAGATTATTGCTGAAATAATGCGAAATTTCCCACAAGCGAAATTGGCTAATTAAATTTGCTACGAATTAATTAAATTTGCTAACGCAAATTTAGCTTCCAGTCGAATTGCTCCACGGCAAATGAATTGCCGTATTGTTAATTAAATTTGCTAACGCAAATTTAGCTTCCAGTTGAATTGCTCCACGGCAAATGAATTGCCGTATTGTTAATTAAATTTGCTAACGCAAATTTAGCTTCCAGTCGAATTGCTCCACGGCAAATGAATTGCCGTATTGTTAATTAAATTTGCTAAC
>CAMDJZ010000031.1 GCA_945901265.1 Rickettsia typhi | reverse complement strand
CATAACTTTGGGCCATAGAGAATTTTTCAATCAGCGAGCTGAGGTCGATAATAATTTTCCTTAGTTCAATAGAAATCCTCTTGTTGGAGATCTCGAATCAATAGTTATTCCTTGATCTTGTTTTGTATTTATATTATGAATTATTATTTTTTGTTGGAGTATTTGTTGATTCGGCAATTTCATTAGCGAGTTCATCTGAATTAAGATCGGGCCTTAACTCATGAAGATTTTTAACGTGATGTTCATTGCCATGCATATCAACAATTATAGTTATTTCTTCCTTTATTTTAGTTGCTTCATCGGCAATTCCACGATTAATTTCATGCTTTAAATCGTCAATACCAAAATCTTTTTCAAGTTCGCGAAAGGTTTCCTTTAAGTCTCTGTAGATTTTTTTTAAGCGAAAAAAAACTCGTCCTAAAAAATGCGCTATTTCCGGTAAATCTTGCGGTTTAATAAAAATTAAAATCACTAAAAAAACGACAATTAATTCTGCTAATGAAAAACCAAACATAATGAATTTAAATAATTTTTAATAGTTAATGATGTTTAAAAAACTTCAAAATTAACCGAAGCGACCTGTGATATAGTCTTGAGTTTGTTGCTTTTTTGGGTTAGTAAAAATTTTATCAGTATTGTCATATTCAACAATTTTACCCATATTAAAAAATGCCGTCATATCCGAAACTCTTGCAGCTTGTTGCATTGAGTGAGTTACGATGATAATGGTAAAATTTTCTTTAAGTTCATCAATTAACTCCTCGATTTTTGCGGTAGCAATTGGATCAAGAGCGGAGCAAGGTTCGTCCATTAAAATAACCTCAGGTTCAATAGCGATAGTTCGTGCAATGCATAATCTTTGTTGCTGTCCACCAGATAAGGTGTTAGCTTGCTCGTGAAGGCGATCTCTAACCTCATTCCAAAGTCCAGCCTTAGTTAAACTTTGTTCGACAATAATATCGAGTTCTTTTTTATTGTTAAATAAGCCGTGAATTCTTGGCCCATAAGCAACATTTTCATAAATGGTTTTTAAAAATGGATTAGGCTTTTGAAAAACCATACCAACCGAAGCGCGAAGAAGAACTAAATCAAGTTTTTTATCGTAAATATTTTTATCATCAAGGGTAATAAGACCAGTTATTTTGCAATTGCTAATTGTGTCATTCATGCGATTAATGCAGCGCAAAAAAGATGACTTACCGCATCCCGAAGGACCAATCAATGCCGTTACGCTTCGCTCTTTAAAATCAAGATCAATGTTAAACAATGCTTGCTTTTCACCGTAAAAGAGATTGATATTTTTAGCAGATATTTTATTATTCATGCGAAGTTAGACATTGATTTTGTTGAGTTGTAACTTTGGAGAAAAAAAATTTTAAAACTTTTCTAACTAATTGCAATTTAAAAATTTTAAAAAAATGACAATAAAAAAATTACGATTTAAAAAATTTATTCCTAGATCATTATATGGTCGATTTTTGTTAATCGTAATTTTATCAGCAGTAATTATTCAATTAGTTTCAATCTATGTATTTTACTATACCCACCTTGATGTAATAAGTAAACATATGGCGCGAAGCGTTATTGCTGAGATGGTTTTTGTTAAAACATCAATCAATAAACCTGGATATGAAAATCTGCTTCGCGAGTTAACTCAAAACACTGGTTTAGAATTTTCTTTTCAAGAAAAAAGAAAATTAAAACGCAAGAAAATTGGCGATAGCGATTGGCGAAAAAGTCAATTTTATGAGTTTGTAAATCCGATAATTGATCCCTATAATCGCTTTAAATCAGAGCTTCAAACCCATGGACTTAAGCCATATGAAATTTTTGAAAATCCCGAGAATGATGATTTTATTATCGTAAAAATTCAAACTTTCCAGGGCGTTTTAACTTTCGATGTTCCGGTAAAAAAAATTACCAGTTCTAGTGCTTATGTTTTTATTTTTTGGATGGGTCTAACGATTGTTATAACTTCAATCTTATCAATTGCTTTTTTTCGCAATCAGCTTCGTTTAATTAGAAAATTAAGCGAGTCAGCTGAAAAATTTGGCAGGGGTCAGGATGTTTCAAATATTCGTCCAAGCGGTGCACAAGAAATTCGCTCCCTGACAATTTCTTTTATAAGAATGAAAGAGCGCGTGATGCGCCAAATTTCTCAAAGAACCGATATGCTTTCGGCAGTTTCACATGATCTACGCACCCCGCTTACGCGCATGAAATTACAACTTGAAATGTTGAAACAAAGCTCTGAAATCGATGATTTGAAAAGCGATGTTCATGATATGGAGAAATTGGTGAATGAATATTTAGATTTTGCTCGTGGCGACGATAAAGAAAAAATAAATATTGTTAAGATTAACAAATTTTTAACAGAAAAAATTATCAGCTATTATTTAAAAATGAATCATAACATAACTTATGAAACTAAAATAGATAATGATTTTGAAATTCCTATAAAAAAATTAGCGCTAAATCGCGCCTTGAAAAACCTTATAAATAACGGCTTGAATCATTCTAGTAAAGTTTATTTAAACACTTATCTTTCACAAAATAATTTAATCATTGAAGTTGAGGATGATGGTCCGGGGATTCCAAAAAAAGAACGACAAAATGTTTTTAAACCATTTTATCGCATCGATAATTCACGCAATCTTGATAAGGTTAATGAATCAGTTGGTTCGGGGCTTGGAATGGCTATTGCACTTGATGCTATAACCTCGCATGGCGGTAGAATTTCCTTAGATGATTCTAAAAAATATGGCGGTTTGTTAGTGCGAATCTTTATCCCGTTTTAGAAATTAAATTTGCTAACGCAAATTTAGCTTTGAGTTGAATCGCTTCACGGCGAATGAATCGCCGTATTCGCGATGAGTTTTAGTTTTTTGGAATTTTGTTTTGGGATCAACGCTTCATCCTTTTCTTCGAAAAAGATTCGCGACTGGGATTGCGTCACTTCGTTCCTGATCCCGTTCTTCACTAAAAATAGCCGTTTAGGCTATTTTTTAAACGCGAAGAACCTTCGAAAAAGATTCGCATTTTGTTTTGGGATCAACGCTTCATCCTTTTCTTCGAAAAAGATTCGCGACTGGGATTGCGTCACTTCGTTCCTGATCCCGTTCTTCACTAAAAATAGCCGTTTAGGCTATTTTTTAAACGCGAAGAACCTTCGTTCCTGATCCCGTTCTTCACTAAAAATAGCCGTTTAGGCTATTTTTTAAACGCGAAGAACCTTCGAAAAAGATTCGCGACTGGTATTGTGTCGCTAATTCCCCTGATTGCGTTATTTGCTAAAATAAGTTTTTGGTTTAATTGAAAAAATTATAATATTAGAGTTCGCGATGAGTTATGTTAGCTTTTCTAACGCTTCTTTTGATTTCGGGCAAGGAGAGTTGTAATGTTTGCTCTTTCTTATGCAAAAATTGTGGCGAGGTTGATGGTGGCGACGAATCTTTTTTTGTTGCTACTTGTTTTTGCTAATTTAGCAATTCATCCTTTTCGGGTGTCCTTCTTGCGAAAAGTGGATTGTCTGTTTTTTTTTGTTGATGTAGTTTTTTTATTATAAATGTCTTGAGTTGAGTCGTCTCTGCGGTGAGTTTCAAGAAGATGGCCCACTTTTAGGCCTTTAGATATTTTGCCCCAATACTTACTTTCATCCGTGATTGCGACGGTATGTAATTCTTTATCTTCTTCGCCACTTTGGATATAACTTATGCGTTTAAAAATAATATTTTCTGGATTATATGTTTGTGTTTCACCATCTAAAAAAGCTCTCATTGTTTCGTAATTTTTTTTATAATCTTTATAAAATTGCGTGTCGACTCCGCAATCATTTAAAATTATTTCCATTAATTCCTTTTGGAATTCTAAAAATTCTGGAGATTTGTGGATTCTACTTGCCATTTTTTTTATTTCATCACTGATATCCTCGTAGGTATTAATGTCTTTTTCGCCGATAATTATTGGTAGTTTAATTCCTTTGGCTCCAATTGTGGTAATTTTTCCATCGACTTTTTTAAGACTAAAAATAAGAGCGCCAATATCAATTCCCAACATTGAGGCAAAAATAATTTGTTCTTTATGTTCATTGAGAAAATCACGCTTCTGTTGCATTGTTGTTTTCTGGAAATGAAAAGATTTTCTCATATATCCAGCAAAATCATGAATTTTTTGATCTGGATGCATTATGTTTTCGGGAGAAGTCGTAACATAAATTTCTTCTATGAGAGGCACTTCCTTTGAAACAAGACGAAGATATCGCAAAACACGATCTTGAAAATTAGCGATTTTTTCGCCATAGGCTTGAACATTATAATATTCATCTCCAAAATTGAAAGTTTTTGAATTGCCAATTTCTGAACCTTTAAATTCAAAGCCCGTTATTTCAGTAATATTGAGGATGTTATTCCCAGTTTTAGTTAGCTCATTTAATGATTTAGGGTTAGTTCGCTTCGTTAAGGTAGTTTTAGTTCCCTCTGGTGCAATCATATTTAAGCACCATGCAGCTGCAAATAATATTTGTGAATTTCTTAATGACGCGGGTTTTAGTATTGGCATAATTTTAAAAAATATTATTATTATAAATTTAATTATAAATCAATAATAAATAAATTTTAAATGAGCAACTAAATTAAAATTTTTTTATTTAACAAATTTAACTTTCAAAAATGTAGTAAATTTTTAAGCGTTTTAACTCACCTTATCAATCCACCCGCCACCCGCCAGGCGATCATTGAAATAAACTACTCCGGCTTGCCCTGGGGTAATAGCGCGAGTCATTGATTTCATAATAATTTTAGCGCAATTATTTTCTAGAATTTCGACTGTGGCTAAATGCTCTTTTGAATTTGAGCGAATGCGAATTTCAGCTTCAAATTTCTCACCAATTTTTGGAAAATCGATAAGCCAATTGCAATTGCGAATGGTAAAAATTTGTTGATCTAAAAAATGTTCTTCACCGACAAAAACTTGATTATTTTGTGGATCGATTTTAATGACATAAAGCGGGTGAGGGTAGGCGATTCCAAGCCCACGGCGCTGACCTAAAGTAAAATTGATAATGCCTTCATGTGTTCCTAAAACTTTTTTGCTTTCAATATGGATTAACTCTCCTTCTTTGAAGGCGTAAGGGCGATGTTTTTTTATCACCGAAGCATAATCGCCATTTGGCACGAAACAAATATCTTGTGAATCTGGTTTATTGGCGATTTCAAGTCCATATTGCTCAGCCAATTTTCGAGTGTAATCTTTAGTAAATCCCCCGAGGGGAAAATACAAAAAATCAAGTTGTTCTTGAGTGGTGGCGAATAAAAAATAACTTTGATCTTTACCGTGATCAACGGCTTTGTGGAGTTGCGATTTAGCGTTTAAATCAACAATTTTTTGAACATAATGACCTGTCGCCATACCATCAGCACCTAGGTCACGTGCCACTTGTAATAAATCACCAAATTTAACAGTTTGGTTGCATTTAACGCAAGGAATCGGCGTTTCGCCACGCAAATATGAATCCGCAAAATCATCAATTACCGCTTCTTGAAAAGCATTTTGGTAATTCAAAACATAATGCGCAAAACCGAATTTTTCGGCAACTTTTTTGGCATCGTAAATATCTGCACCAGCGCAGCAAGCATTCTTTTTTTTCAAGGCTTCACCTAAATCATAAAGTTGCAAAGTTATGCCGATTACTTGATAGCCCGCTTCGTGCAATAGGCATGCTACCACTGATGAATCAACGCCTCCCGACATCGCCACGACGATTTTAGTTTCATTAATCGGCTTGTTGGTAATGTTTAAAATATTGGATAAATTCAAATGTTTATTCATTAATTTTTTTTGTTAGATTTTTTATTAAAGCGATTCTGTCTCCTCAATATTTTTACTCAATTTTAAAGAGATTTTGTTATAATTCAATTTATTAAATGCTTATTTAAATTAACCAACTTTCTAATTTTTCAAATTTACTAAAAATATTTTCAGTGAGTTGTTGCAAGTCAAGATTTTGTTTTTTAAATATAGGGTTATGTTTTTATGTTAAATTTATATTTTTGTTATGACTCAAAATCCTTCGCAATCTGCCAAGCTTACTCTGCCAAATGGTAAAGAGATATTATTGCCAATTAAACAAGCAACAATTGGTCAAGACGTAATCGATATAACGGCTTTGTTCAAGGATAGCGGTATGTTTACGTTTGATCCTGGATTTTTATCAACTGCATCATGCGAATCAAAAATTACTTATATCGATGGTGAAAAAGGTATTCTACAGCATGGTGGATATTCAATTGAGGAGCTGGCTCGTAAAAGTGAATATTTGGAAGTTGCTTATTTATTACTTCATCACGAATTGCCAACTTATCTAGAATATCAAGGCTTCACAGCTAATATAAAAAACAATATGTTGGTGCATGAACAAATTAATATTTTGTTTCGTGGTTTTCCGCGCAAGGCTCATCCCATGGCAATTATGGTTGGAGCGGTTGCATCACTTTCGGCTTTTTATCATGAAACTATGGATGTGACATCTTCAGAGGGTCGAATGGATGTAGTTTACAAAATCATTGCTAAAATGCCAACCTTGGCTGCAATGGCTTATAAATACTCAATTGGAGAGCCAATAATTTATCCTAAAGATGAATTGGGATTTGCTGAAAATTTTTTACATATGCTTTTTGCTAAGCCAACTGCAAACTACAAAGTCAGTCCAACAATAGCTAAAGCAATGGAAATGATTTTTGTTTTACATGCTGATCACGAACAAAATGCCTCAACCTCAACAGTTCGCTTGGCTGGCTCTTCGGGAGCAAATCCTTTTGCGTGTATTGGTGCAGGAATATCATCCCTATGGGGTCCAGCCCATGGTGGAGCTAATGAGGAAGTTATCGAGATGTTGCAAGAAATTGGCAGTAAAGAGCGCATCCCTGAATTTATTAAACGCGCTAAAGATAAAAATGATCCATTTCGCTTGATGGGTTTCGGACATCGCGTTTATAAAAATTATGATCCTCGCGCAGCGGTTCTAAAAAAATCTTGCGATGAAGTTTTGCACGAACTTGGTATTGTTGATCCGTTTCTTGATATTGCAATTGAGCTTGAGAGAATTGCTCTCAATGATGAATATTTTATTTCACGAAAATTATTTCCTAATGTTGATTTTTATTCGGGTATTATTTACAAAGCCTTGGGAATCCCAACTAATTTGTTTACGGTAATTTTTGCAATTGCACGTTCAGCTGGTTGGATTGCTCAATGGAAAGAAATGACCGAGGATGAATCCTTTAAAATAGGGCGTCCACGTCAATTATATACGGGGCATGTAAAACGCGATTATTTTGAAATTACCAAAAGACAAATTCTCAAATGAGCTCAATTTCTGAATTAATTATAAAAAAAATTTTCACTAAAAAGAAAAAGGAATCAAGTGCTAAAATTCCTGATGAAGACTTCGTGCCTTATGTCTGTCATTATGATCAAAACACTATTTTAACAAAGAATGGCGAACTTTTGCAGATAATTCGCGTAACTGGTTTTAGCAATTCTTCTGCGGTGTTGGAAATGATTTCGCTGCGCGATGCAGTGCGCGATTCGCTTAAAAAAAATATTCAAGATGTTAATTATGCATTGTGGTTTAATACATTGAGACGAAAAAAAAATATTAGTCCGCGTGGAGAATTTAAAGATTTTTTTTCTAAAAGTTTAAATGAAAAATGGGAGCAAAAAAATAACTTAAAAAGTGAATATGTTAATGAGCTTTACATCACTATAATCATTGAAGGACTTGATACTTCTATCTCAAATACTTCTTCATTATTTCACTCATTTTCTAAAATCACCATTAAATCACTGCATGAAAAACATCTTGCCGAATCGCAAAAAAAATTAAATATTCTTACCAAAAAAATCCTTTTTGATTTAAAAGATTATGGCTCAAAACTTCTTGGATTAAAAGAGTGGAGCGGAGTTTTATACTCGGAGCCAATGCGATTTTTTGGTAAATTAATTAATCTTTACGAAGAGAGATATCCATTGGTTGCAAACGATATTTCAAATGATTTAATGAGTCATAAAATTGCTTTTGGAAATCGTGAAATTGAGGTGATCGGCTATGATAATAAAAATTTTGCGGTAATATTTTCACTAAAAGAATATTTTGAGGTTGGAACGAATGCTTTGGATAGAATTTTACAACTCCCATTTGAATTTATAATCACTCAATCTTTTGATTTCTTTTATAATGAAAAAGATCTCGAAGCGTTTGAATATCAAGATTATATTTTAAAAATTAGTGGCGATGAAGAGTTTCGCCAGTTGAGCGGAATTGCTAATTTTGTCGAAAGTAAAATGGGCAGTTTAACAGATTATGGCAAGTTGCAAACAACATTCATGATTATTAATCGTAATAAAGAAGATTTACTAAAAGATGTTAAAACGGTAATCGAAGAATTTGGCCGATTGGGCTTTGTTTTAGTCCATGAAGATTTATTTATGGAACATTGTTTTTGGTCACAATTACCGGGTAATTTTTCATTTTTGAGACGACAAAAAGTCATCAACACCTATCGTGTTGCTGGATTTGCTTCGCTTCATAGTTTTCCTTCGGGATCAATCGCTGGAAATTATTGGGGTTCAGCAGTTTGCGCCCTTAAAACAGTTTTGAATACGCCATTCTTTTTTAACTTTCATGATGAAGATGTCGGGCACACTGTGGTTGTTGGGCCAAAGGCATCTGGAAAAACACTATTAATCAATTTTTTAATTGCTCAATCGCAAAAATTTAATCCAAAAGTTTTTATTTTTGATTTTAATAATTCTTCACAATGTTTCGTAGAAATTATTGGTGGCAAATATTTTGACATATCGGTTACTGATCCTCAACATAAAAATTATTTATCACTAAATCCGCTTAAACTTCCAGAAAATAGCGATAGTAAAGATTTTCTTGAACAATTTTTTAGAAGTTTGGTGATGTTTCGTAAAAACAACCCATCAACTCAAGAGCTTGATTTAATTCCAGATGTAATCGATCGAATTTTTGCAGCTAATTGCCCAGATTTTAATAGTGCAGCACAAGCTTTTAATGCCCCTGAAACTCAGAGAATTTTTAATAATTTAGAAATTTGGAGTGAAGGAAAGTTAAATAAAATTTTCACTTGCCAACAAGATTTTGAAATGGGTAATTCCATTAATGGCTTTGATCTCACAGCCTACCAAGAGCATAAGCCAGTGTTGATTCCGCTATTTTTATATTTGCTTCATCGCATTGAAAATAGTTTAGATGGCTCGCCAGCAATTATTGTTTTACATCAAGCTTTTGATTTAATTGCCAATGTAATTTTCGAACCAAAAATAGTTGATTTTTTAGAAAGAATGCGCAAAAAAAACTGCATAGTAATTTTTGCTTTTGAAGAAAATCAAGCTCTTAATTTTATTGATCTGGCAAAAAATATAAAAGAATATTTGGCAACTGAAATATTTTTACCAAATAATTCTCCTGGGGAAGTTTATAAATCGGTATTTAAATTTGCTAAAGATGAAATTGAAATTTTAAAAATGATGGAACCTGGCGAGCGACATTTTCTTTTGAAGAATGGTGGAGAATCGCTTATTGCTAGTTTAAATTTTAATGATTCTTTTTCTTATTCCAAGCTATTGTCATGTGATCAGGATGCTGTTACCGTAATGCAAACCATCGTTAATGACTTGGCTGACGAAAAAAATAGAGTTCCATCAACTCAAGAGTCCTTGCCAATTATACTTGAAGCAATTCAAGCTATTGAAAATGAACGTCTTAGCGAACAAAAAACTAGATTGATCGAAGACACTGCTAAACAGCGCAGATCGCTTCTTGAAAAATTAGAACTAAATGAGGTAGATTAATTATATTAAAAAAAATTTTCTTATTTTATCTAGAATTATTAATTCTTGAATTGGCAGATGAGTTTCCAATCAAAGCTCTCCCTATCTAAGGAAGATAAAATTCGATGCCTCATGCCTTAAATTAAACGTCATTGTGTTTATAATAGCTAATCTTGTAAAATTTAATTAAAAAATAAATTATTTTTATATTTAGTTAAATATAACTAAGTTGTACTGTATAATACCAGATTAACTTGCAAATATATAGAAATTCCTGAATCTCATTTTTATGAAATTGGTAAATTAAACGGATAAGAAAAAAATAAAAAATGACTGAGATTTATTAAAAAATGCAGTAAAATTGCACTTTCAATATATCCAGTTCGCATATAGACAAATCCATATCCAAATCCCGAAATTATTGCTAATAAAACCAAAGAAAATCCACCGCTAAAATGAGTTAAACCAAAAATAATTGCCGTTAAAATTAACCCTATAATTTGATAATTTTTGGTTTTAAAAAATTGTGATTTTTTTAAAAGATTTATGGTGTTATTTTGCAAAAAAAATCTGAAAAAAAACTCTTCTGGAAAAATAGTTAAAAATAAAATCTTTATTAACCATAAACTAGTTATGTTAAAATTTGGTAATTTTGGATCAAAAACCAAAAATTTTCCAATCATTCCAATTCCAATAACCAGTAGGCTTAAAGGCAAAAATATTTTGCCTGTTTGCAAGAAAATTTTTTTATAATCATTTAATTGTCTTGGAACTTGATAAGCAAAAAATAACATAAATATCGCAATTAATGGCTTGTCAAAATTTAACCATAAATTTAAATCACTAGAATTTTTCGATAATCTAATATTTTTGATTGCTTCAATGTTATTAAAGCTTGGAAGCAAATGAACAAAACTAAGAATTGTGATAATTGCAATAACAAAAAAAATAAATATTTGAATTTTAGCTGGAAAATTTTTTTGATAAAAACTATAAATCAAAAAGCCAAATAATAAAATTATCGCAATTGATAACAATCCTACAATCCCAGCAATTAAAGCCATCAAGAGCGATATTATTAAATATATCGCTGGAAATAATTTGTTTTTGGTAAAATAAAAACTAACAAAATTTGTAATAAGAAACACCAAAGAAAAATATTGCAAATTGGTATTTAGAAAAAAATTGGGCATCGAATTAATTAAAGTTTAAAAATAAATTAATTTAAAACTAATTTAACACATCGCGCATTGAGTAAAAACCTGGATTTTGTGCTGATCCCCAAATTGCAGCCCGAATTGCACCTTTGGCAAAAATATCGCGATTGGAAGCTTTGTGAGTTAATTCTAATCTTTCGCCATTCCCAGCAAAAATTACCGTATGATCACCGATTACATCTCCTCCGCGTAGTGAAGCAAAGCCAATTTCGCCTTTGATTCTTTTGGCATCTTTGCCGATTCTTTGTAGTCGAGCAATTTTTTCTAGATCATTATTTCGGCCTTTTGCAACTGCTGAACCAAGTGATAGAGATGTTCCGGATGGGGCGTCAATTTTAAGATTATGATGCATTTCAACAATTTCAACATCAAAATCTTCATGCAAGATTCCTGCAACCTTTTCAACTAAATTCATTAATAGATTAACCCCAAGTGACATATTTGCAGACCAAATAATCACAGTTTCTTTGGCATATTGGGCAAAAATTTGTTTTTCTGAATCACTAAATCCTGTTGTTCCGCAGATCAATATTTTTTTATTGATTGCGCAATTTTTGGCAATTTCTAAACTCAATGCCGGAGTTGAGAAATCAATCACCGCTTGGCATTGACTTAAAAAATTATTGATATCGCTAGTAGTGAATTTATTGATTTTTTCAAATCCCAGCATTTCGCCAAGATCGATATTTTCATTGCCAGAATTTTGACGAACTAAGCCAGTGCATAATTCGGCAATAGCATCTTGATGAACAAGACTAGCAATGGTTCTACCCATTTTGCCAGTGATTGCAGTTACGC
This sequence comes from Rickettsia typhi, assembly GCA_945901265.1. GTDB lineage: Bacteria > Pseudomonadota > Alphaproteobacteria > Rickettsiales > UBA1997 > CAILUF01. Next base: position 3,569 of record CAMDJZ010000031.1, on the reverse strand, counting down.
CTATTTTCATAAAATATCTTGATTTATTAAAAGCCATTTAAGCAAATATTAAAAATATATTAAAAAGCTAAATAAAAATTTCTAGTAATTAAAATTTTTTTTAAATTAAAATCTAAAAACTTTGCCACAGAGCAATGCCAAATCCACGATCATCAAAAAATAAATTATTGCCACTTAATCTTTTGAAGATGCTAAATTGCAAAGCCAGATCGTTTTGTAGGCGATAAATTAATCCTAAATTAATTACACTATTAGCATGTTTTGAAAATTAAAAATTATTGATATTTTTATAGCTGTTATTGTGATAAGTTGATGATACTTCCTGCCAGTAAAAATAGTAAAGCGCTATTAGTGATGACTTTTAAATTCAGAAATGAGCATGTAATCTTTTCCAAATGACCCGAGCAAAAGAGGTAAGTCGATAATTGATGCTCCACAGAAAGTTAAACAGGCAATCCAAAATTTAATCGATGGAGCAATTTGCGTTGCCTCTTTGGTGCTGTGGGTTTGATAGACTGCGCTAAAAATTCCAGCGATAAAAAATAATGCAATTTTGCATAGTGAATGCGAAACGATATGAAGCATCGAAGCCATGAGCGATAATTTGGTAGCAATTAAAATTGAAGATAAAATGTAAGAATTAATATCGCACATAAATTTCAAATGCACGAAACCTAATCAAAAATATAAATCTTATTTGATATTGGCAGAAAAATGCTCAGCAATAAACAGCTAAAAATTACTTTTAAAGAAATCAAAAAATTGAGCTGATAATATCAACGCGCTAAAAAAGTAATACTTGATAATGCAAGAGGCAGTAATGTCAAAAGCGATAAATTGTAAATCATAATTAAATACAAAATTAATTAAATTAAAGTTGTAATTAATATTGTTTAATGATTCTTAAGATTTGTTTAAGGTTGAAAATATTTTATAATTAATTCGATGCAATTTTGATTAGAAGCGGAAGTAAAATTGATTTTATTATTATGAAGATCGGCAATTTTTTTAACAATTGCTAATCCAAGTCCTGATCCAGCAAGGCGTTGATTCTTCGAGTTTTTAGCACGGTAAAAATTATCAAATAATTTTTGAATTTCGTCATCACTTAAATCATCGCCAATATTAACAATTCGTAAAGTTAAAAAATTATTTTTTTGCGATAATTCAACTAAAGGTTTAGTAGGATAATCATCAGCTCCCAAGCCTAAGCCATTAACTTTTTGCATAGCGGAATTAAGAGCAGTGAGGATTAATACCGGAGTATAATTTTTCAGCGAGCGCATTAATTGTAAAATTTCAATACCGGATTTATCTGGTAAATTTATATCAAGAATAATAATTTAATAATCAGTTGATTTGATTGCGCTAAAACATTCACTATCATCATTAACCAAATCAACAATGTAGCGCTGATTTTCCAAGGCAATTTTGATTAATTTACCAAGCGTTAAATCATCTTCAACAATTAAAATTCGCATGTTAGAATCAAATAAAAATTAAACTCTCTATAATTTAAAATGTTTATTTTGAAATGAAAATCGCTAATTATCAAATCGAAAATTATATTCAAAGAATTAACAGCGAGAAAATCGCAGGTTGCTTGGTATATGGTCCAGAAAGCTCAGTTGTAAGATATCGCTTTTCAGTAATTGCCAAAAAAATCGTTAAAGATTTAGCTGATCCATTTTTGGTGGTAAATATTGATGAAGATAAAATTAAAGAAGATTCGGGAATTCTAGCTGATGAATTTTTTGCATTTCCAATGTTTGGCGGAAGGAAATTGATCATTATCAAGGATGCTGGAACTTACGCTGCACAAAGCCTAAAAGCTTTAATCGCCAATAAGGATTTTGCTAATAAAAGTGATAATTTTATTTTGATTCAGGGCGATGATTTAAGTAAAACATCAGCGCTAAGAAAGATTGTTGAAGATAGCTCAAGTCTTGCTAGTATTGCCTGTTACGAAGATGATGAGCAGGTTGTGCGGAAATTTATTAGTGAAAAATTACAAGAAAATCAATTAAAATTTAATGTAAAAATTATCGATTTACTCCTAGAAAAATTTGGTAAAAATCGACAATTGTTAAATCTTGAAATTGAAAAAATTGCTCAATATTTTTATGATGATAAAAATCTAGATATCGAAAAATTAAGCATTATTTTAGTTGACCAAAATGAAATTTCAGCTAATCAATTTGTTGGTAATTTTGCTGATAAAAGATATCCCATGGCTCTTAACCAAGCAAATAAAATGCTTGATGGCGATTTCGAGGTAATTGCCTTGGTAAGAATTTTGAGTGGATATTTTCAAAAGCTTTATAACGCTAAATTAATGATAGAAAGGGATGGTAAAGATTTTGATGGGGCAGTAAAGGCACAATTTTTATTTTTTAAAATTGAGGTAGAATTTCGTCGTCATTTAAAAAATTTATCACTGAATTTTTTAGTAAAAATTCTTAGCGATTTAGAAAAAATTGAAATAAAAATTAAATCAAATAAAACGCCTCCAAAGCTTATATTTCTAAGCTATATTCGTGACCTAGCTTTGTAGGTTTTTATTGCTAAAAAAACTTTTTAACTTGATACTTGACAAGCAAGTTTTAGTTCTTAAAATATGCATTCCTTGAAGTTGTTTACTTTTGATAAGTTTTAGACAAAATTAAAAATAAATAATTTGTTATTAATTAAGTAAAAATTTATAAATTATATATATTTTATAAAAAATTAGTAAAAAGGTGATTGACAATAATTTTTATCTTAGATAAAATATTGAAATCAATCTTTAAAAATTCTTCTAACTTATTAAAGTTAAGTTAGATTAAACTGATATGAATGTTTTGAGATATTAATTTGAGAAAATTAAAAGTTCTCAAAGATGTTTTAGTGCTTCTTAGTTGATCGCTTAAGGCATAAGCTAAATAGTAAAACAAATCAAACTGTTTTTTATTAATAAATCTTAGCATAAGATACTAAGATTTAAAGCTATTAATATACTTAAAAATAAGTTGTTTAAAATCGTGAATAATAATGTAAAAATACTATTAACTGTTTAAATACAGTTAATATAGTGAGAAAAAAATAAAGGCGGTAGTCTATTTTGGACTACCCTTTTAGGTCTTACATTTATGTCAGATTTCTAGAGAGTAGTTATCAAATTCTCAACTTGAGAGTTTGATCCTGGCTCAGAACGAACGCTGGCGGTATGCTTAACACATGCAAGTCGAACGAATTTTGGGGCAACCCAAAGTAAGTGGCAAACGGGTGAGGAATATAGAGGAATCTCCCTAGCAGTAAGGAATAACTTTGGGAAACCAAAGCTAATACCATATATCACCGACCTAGTCGGGAAAGATTTATCGCTGTTAGATGAGCCTCTATCGGATTAGCTAGTTGGCGGGGTAAATGCCCACCAAGGCTATGATCCGTAGCTGGTCTGAGAGGATGATCAGCCACACTGGAACTGAGACACGGTCCAGACTCCTACGGGAGGCAGCAGTGGGGAATATTGGACAATGGGCGCAAGCCTGATCCAGCAATACCGCGTGAGTGATGAAGGTCTTCGGATT